>JAKJDA010000130.1 GCA_022706165.1 Candidatus Hydrogenedentota bacterium
GCTGATCGTGACGGGGTTCGGCGATACATCGGCGCGAACGCGGCTTGTCGCGAAGATGCTGGAGCGCATGGATCGCATGGATGTACCCATTGGAACGGGCGTAGCCACCGGCTCCGCTCCGATCCATCAAATGCGCTGGGCGGGAGAATATGAGATGACCCGCTATCCCGGCGTGGTGCATCGCGACGGCGTCGGCGCCATGATTGACGTTATCCATGCGGAGCCGGGCCCGAATACAATGTATTTCAAGATGTGGCCGCCGCACGGGCCGTGTTCGCGGCGCCCTGGCCTATCACCCTAGCGCCGCTCGATAGTTGCATGCCGGTCGCGCTGAGCGGCAATGACTACAAGAGGGTCGAGAACGCCGCCTCCGAGCGCGCCCGCGTTGTCATCGAGAACTATGATCTGTGGAGTCGGCGCGGGGAATTCGGGCCGGAGGCGTCGAGCGTTCTTTTCGATTGCGTCGCGGCATACCTTTGCTGGGAAGAATCGTTGTGCGTTATGGAAGACATGCGTCTTGTCATTGATGATGCGGGCTGCACCGTCGAAACTCCCGAGGGCCGGCCTGTGCGTTGCGCTATGAATTGGAAAGATCTGCCCGCGTTCAAGCGATTGCTGATCGAATCTCTGTTGTAATGCACTCGCAGCACAGGCCGGATGCATGCGAAATAAAATGCGCTAGAACTTCAGCCGGGCAACGAGTCCATCCCTCGAAACTTTGAGAGTAATGCCGCCTTGTAGACGATGTGCTTGAGATTCAATTCAAGGGCATACGGTAAAGAAAGATGACCGGATAGGCTTCGCAGTCTGCAAAAAAATGGCTTGGCCAAGAGTGCCTCCACCAGTGTTCTTGCCGCATGGTGATAGCCCCTCGCAAAACGCAGAAGTCCAATTTTGGTGATTGGTTGAAACCGGCCGAAAAACTACCACACGGATGTCCGGTGCAGAAAGAAACAGGTCGGCACTCCGTTTGTTGCTTTGTGGCTATCAGGTTCGTTTTGTGTGCGTCCGCACCACAAGCGTACCGCCATAAGCTTTTTTCCTGTCAAGGCTTTGGAATTCCCAAGTCCTTGCATATCTTGATAACGAGGTTGTCGCGAATCTCGGTGTGTCGGGGAAGGGAGGAGCGGCGGTTTTCGACGGGATTTTCCCACCAGGAGTGACATGCGCCTTCACGTACCAAGCGGCAGCCGCATGCCCGCAGGTGTTCGATAACGTACTGCCGCTTCACAGCGCAATACGTTCCTCGGAATAACCATCATGAGCGAATGCGAGAGCTTCTTCACGGTTCATATCGACGGCCTCTTCGAGCGCAGACCGGAGATTGGCAATCAATTCTTCACGGGTCTCACCTTGCGAATTGACACCGGGAATCTCCTCGATCCAGCCAATCCACCATGGCCCATCCTGTTTGATCACCGCTGTGAACGTGCTTCCCGCATTCATTGGCTACCTCGCGTTCGATATGGGTTTTCCGTGGCGTTCACTATGCCACTGCATCCAGAGATCTGTCAACAGTTTGAATTGCCCTGTTTTTCGCTGCTGCGAACGTACCATTCGGGTCTTGAGAGCAGACCAGCGATCTAGAACTTCAGTCGGGCGCGGCGTTTGCGGCTGAGGCCGTCGTCGTCTTTGCGCATGAGTTCGACCATGATGGCTTTTTGGGCGTGGAGGCGGTTTTCGGCTTCGTCGAAGACAACGCTCTGGGGCCCGTCCATTACGTCGTCGGTGACTTCGAAGCCGCGTTTGGCGGGCAGACAGTGCATGAAGATGGCGTCGTGCTTGGCCTGGGCCATCAATTTGGCGTTGACTTGGTAGGGCGCGAAGATGCGTTTGCGCTTGTCGGATTCTTCTTCCTGCCCCATGCTGATCCATACGTCGGTGTAGATGACATCCGCGTCTTTCAGGGCAGACTCGATGTCGTGCGTGACGACGATCTCGCCCTTCGCGTGTTGCTGCGCGTAGGCATGGATTTCCTCCTCGACCTCGTAGCCTTTGGGGCAGGCAAGCGTCACGTTGAGCGGCAGTCGCGCGGCGAAGTTGAACCACGACGCACACACGTTGTTGCCGTCGCCGACGAAGGCTAGTTTGAGGCTGCTGAAGTCGCCGCCTTTGTGCTCGCGCAGGGTTTGCGCATCGGCCAGCACTTGGCACGGGTGCAGTTTGTCGGTAAGCGCATTGATGACAGGGATGGAGGCGTGTTCGGCCAGTTCGACCACGGCCTCGTGGCTAAAGGTGCGGGCCATGACGCCGTCGACCCAACGGTCGAGGTTGCGCGCAACGTCGGGCACGGATTCGCGTTCGCCGAGGCGCGATTGGCTTGAGTCCATCACGATGGCGTGGCCGCCCAACTGAAAAATGCCGGCTTCAAAGGTGACGCGCGTGCGCAAACTGGGCTTTTCGAAGATCATTGCGAGCGTTTGGCCATCGAGCAAACGGTGGGCAATGCCCTTGCGTTGCCGCCGTTTGAGGTCGTCGGCCAGATCGAGCAGCCCCAGAATTTCATCTGCCGTCAGGTCACGCAGGGTCACGAAATCGTGCAGCATTATGCCTCTCCCAAGGCGGCATCCAGCGATTCCGCCGCGCGGTTTATTTGTTCTTTCGTCACGATGAGGGGCGGCACAAAGCGGATGACTCTCGGGCCGGCGGGGCCGCAGATGACGCCGGACTCCAACATGCGCGCGACGATCGGGGCGACATCGCGGGTAAGTTCCACGCCTATCATCATGCCGACGCCCCGGACCTGGGCGATGTCGGCGTGTTTTTTGACCAACGCCTTCAGAGAATGAATGAAGTAGGATCCTTTCTCGGCGACGTCGTCGAGAAAACCCGGCGTCGTCAGGGTTTTCACCGTGGCGAGCGCCGCCACCGTGCACAAGGGATTGCCGCCGAAGGTCGAGGCGTGCATGCCCGGGGAAAAACCGGACGATACCTCTTCCGTGCAACCAAGAGCGCCTATGGGGACGCCGTTGCCGAGGGCCTTCGCGACGGTCATGATGTCCGGCGCGATGCCGGCGTGCTCGTGGGCGAACAACTTGCCCGTGCGGCCAAAGCCGGTCTGGACCTCGTCGAGTATCAGCAGGAGATTGCGCTTGTCACAGAGTTCGCGGACCGCTTGCAGGTATCCCTGCGAGGGAACTCGCACGCCTCCCTCGCCCTGCACCGCTTCGAGCATGATCGCGCCGACGTCGGGAGTAATGATTGATTCAAGGGTTTCCAGATCATCGTAGGGCGCATACATAAAGCCAGGAACGAGCGGTTGAAAGCCTTCCTGGTATTTCGGCTGGGCAGTCGCCGTGATGGCCGCAAGCGTTCGCCCGTGAAAGGAATGGTCCATGGTGATGATGGAGGGCTTGTACTGCCCCTTTCGCCACCAATATCTCCGGGCAAGCTTGATGGCAGCTTCGTTGGCTGTCGCGCCGCAATTGCAGAAGAACCAGCGCTGCGCAAAGGAATGTTTTGCCAACAGCGCCGCCAGTTCGATTTGGGGCTCGATGTAGTACAAGTTTGAAACGTGCACCAGCTTGCGGGCCTGTTCGCACAGAGCGTCGGTTACTGCGGGATGACAGTGTCCGAGATTCACCACGGCGATGCCCGCGAAAAAATCGAGGTATTCGCGGCCGTCGGCGTCCCATAATCGAGCGCCCTCGCCCCGGACAAACGCGAGCTTACGGGGGCCGTAGGTGTTGAGAATATGCGTGTCGCAGAGCGCCTTCATTTCATCCATCGTCATTGCATGCGTCTCCACCCTGTCGCCTTCACGGTTCGCGAATCTTCTCGCGCGCCAATGGCAAACGCCATGATATTCCCCCATCCGTATGCGCACGGAAGGCGGACAAAAAAATCAGGCGGCCTCTGTCGATCCGCCCTTCTTGGATTTGGAAGTTGTATCGGCCGGTTTTGCATCCGTTTGGGCGGCGGGTGTGGCCTCGCCTTTTGTTTTCGCCCCGGACGAGTCCTTTTTGCCTTTGTAATCCGTTTCGTAAAAGCCCGACCCTTTGAAGATTAGTCCCGCTCCAGTGCCCAGGAGACGCTTTGTGCGGGCGCTTCCACAATTCGCGCATTTCACCTTCGGGCTAGCCGACATGGCATGAAAGACATCCGTCACTGATCCGCATTTCTGGCACTCATACGAATAAGTCGGCATGATGCATATTCTCCGGTTAGCAACCTCAGCGTCTGGTCTAAAATAGCATTGGGAAAAGAGAAGAGTTTAGCAAACGCGCTGCAGGAAAGCAAAAAGGAAATTCAGACCGGGCCGCGCCGTTCGGAGTGCCGGCGTCACTTCTGGTCGGGCGTATTGATCTTCTGTCCGTAGTACGCCCCAACGCCGTGCTTCCGGAAAAAATGTTTGTCGAGTAGATGGCGCTCGATGGGAGGCTGCGCGGGCGACAGTGATAGGACATCAAGCGCCATGCGGGCGATTTCTTCAAGAACTTCCGCGCTTTCCACTGCTTTTTGGGGCGCATCTCCCCATGCAAAGGGTCCATGCTGGGCGACAAGAACCGCAGGGACGTGAAGGGGGGCTAGCTCTTTGAAGCGGCGCACAATGACTTCGCCGGTGTTGTGTTCGTACGCGTTGGCGATTTCGGCCTTGGTCAAGGGATCGGTAATGGGGATTTCGCCGTAAAAATAATCGGCGTGCGTTGTGCCGAAGCAGGGAATCGGGCGGCACGCCTGCGCCCAGACGGTGGCGTAGTGGCTGTGGGTGTGGACGATGCCGGCGACGCCATCGAATGCCCGGTACAACACGAGGTGCGTGGGGGTGTCGGAGGAGGGCCGGAGAGAACCCTCGACGACGTTGCCGTCGAGGTCGACTATGACCATGTGATCGGGCCGCATCGTGTCATAGGCGACGCCGCTGGGCTTGATCGCGACGAGCCCAGAGGCGCGGTCGCATCCGCTCGCGTTGCCCCATGTGCCCAGCACCAATCCGCGCCGCACAAGTTCGAGATTGGCCTCGAAGACTTCTTCTTTCAATGATTCCAGCATAGGCCCTCTTTCAGCAAAAGACTACGGAACTGCTGACGCAGAATCAACGAATTTTCTCAGGAATTTTTCACAACTCCACGTTCTCCGGCTCGCTCGACAGTTCATCCTCGTATCGGCGCAGCCGCGCGATGATCTCTTCTGGGTCCGTCATGCGCACGAGTTCGGCGCGAAGTTTTGCGACGTTGCGCATGCCGCGGAAGTAACCCTGGTAATGCTTGCGGAACTCGATGATGCCGCGTTCTTGGCCCTTGTAGTCGATGGACAGGAGTAGGTGCTTGATGCACAGCACGACGCGTTCGGACAAGGTCGCCTCGGGGAGCAGTTCGCCGGTCGCCATGTAATGCTTGGCTTGCCGGAATATCCACGGGTTGTAGATCGCGCCGCGCCCGATCATCACGCCGTCGCAGCCGGTCTCGAACATCCGCTTCACGTCCTCGGGGGAGTTGATGTCACCGTTGCCGATGATGGGGATGGACACCGTCTGCTTGAGTTTTTCGAGCCACGACCAGTCCGCCGCGCCGCTATGCCCTTGACTCCGCGTGCGACAGTGCACTGAAAGCGCCTGGACGCCAAGTTGCTCGACCATGCGCGCGACGTCGAGGATCACGATGTTGTCCTGATCCCAGCCGATGCGCGTCTTGACGGTCACGGGCAGCTTCGTGCCGCTAAGGACGGCGCGGACGACAGCCTCGAACTTGGCGAGGTTTTTGAGCAGCCCCGCGCCGGACTCGCGCCGGACCACCTTGCGCACCCAACAGCCGCAGTTGACGTCAATGAAGTCCGGGCAGGCCTCTTCGGCGACCCGCGCCGCCTCGTCCATTGGTTCCTCGACGCCGCCGAAGATTTGCACGGCAATCGGTCGCTCGATGTCCGTCACGCGTATCTTGCGCGTAGTCGACGCGACATCCCGGACCAATGCCGAACTGCTCGCAAACTCCGTGTACAACAGGTCCACGCCCAGCTCTTTACAAATGAGCCGGAACGATACGTCCGTAACGTCTTCCATCGGCGCCAACGCCAACGGTTTTTCGAGTTCAATCGCTCCAATTCGCATGAGATATCGCCCAATCGTTGCCCAAGTAAACCATGAACATGCCTTACCCAGGCAGGGGAATGCAAACGTCATGTACCGGGCGCGACAAATCTGCGTCTTACAACAAGTGGCCGAGGTTTGAGGTGGATTTCCTGGCGCGGCAACGAAGACAAGAGCCGCTGCCCATGATTCACGAGAAAGCAAAATCGGAACTTGACATATTCGCTTCGTTAGTATCTAGTTCATATATGAACTAGATGGGCGTCCTCTGAGTTTCTCCCGTGGCTAAATCAGAAGACGCCGCCAGAGTGGGTGGCACACACCAAAAGAAGGAGTGCCAACAATGAAAACAATGTTGATGCTTATTGCGCTGTTGGCGGTCGTCTCTTCAGGACCAGGTTGCCAGCAAAGCCAGGTCGAGGGCCGTCCGGAGTCCAGTGGAAGGGCGATGTCTTCGGCGGAATCGGCTACCACTTCCGCGCGGGGCGTAGCACAACAGCCGCCATCGAGTGCCGAGGCGAGCGTGCGAATCGGTGTGTACGATTCCAGGGCCTTGGCAGTTGCCTTTGCGGGATCGAAGGCGTTTGAGGATGAGTTGAAACCGTTGATGGCGTCCTATCGCTCTGCCGAGAGTGCCGGAAACAAGGACGAGATGGCAAAGGCGGACGCCAAGATTAAGGACATTCAGGCGCGTCTTCACAAACAGGCTTTTCAGGGGTCCGCGGTGGATGAGATTGTGGCCACCATCCCCGATGCCCTGCGCTCAATCACTGAGCGAGAACACTTGCAGGCTATCGTCGCCAAGTCCGACAAGGCAACTCTCGAAAGATATTCTAATGCAGCGCAAGTAGACGTGAGCATGGAATTGATCGAGGCGTTGCACCCGAACACAAGGCAATTGGAGATCGCCCGAAAGATGCTATCGGCAGAATAGATTGTCGCCCTGCAACATGTGCAACGCCGAAACCATGGCAGCGGAGTTACTCAGCGATTGGTAAGCTGACGGTAAAGGCGCTGCCCTTGCCGCGTTCGCTTTCAACGTCGATGTGGCCGTGGTGCATCTCGACGAGGCGTTTGACGAGGGAGAGGCCGAGGCCGGTACCGGGGACATGGACGGTGTACTCGTTTTTGGCGCGGAAGAACTCGTCGAAGATGTTGTCGCGTTCGTCCGGCGAGAGGCCGATACCGGTGTCGCGCACGATGACGCGGACGGCGGAGTCTTGTTTCGCTGCAGTCACGATCACATGGCCGGGGCCCTGCGTGTACTTCACGGCGTTGTCGATGAGGTTCGAGAACACCATGAACATGGAGTCCTTGTCCGCAAGGACCAGCACGCCGTCGAGTTCAGGAGTGACGTCGAGAGAGATGTTGACTTTCTTTTCCAACGCCCGGTCGTGTGCGGCGTCGACGGCTGCGTGCAACGGTTCGCGAATATCCAGTGGCTGACGGCGCAACGTGAAATTTCCGGTCTCCATGGCAGTCAGATTAAGCAGGTCGTTGACCATCGTGCGCAGACCGCGTGCACGCACAAGCGAACGCTCGGCAAGCTGTTTCGATTTAGCGGGATCGTCTTCGACCGCGCCGTGAAGCAAGATGCCGAGCTGGCTCTCGATCGCGGCGAGCGGACTCTTGAGTTCGTGCGCCACCATCGAAACGAACATGGACTTGGCCGTCTCAAGTTTTTTCAGTTCGGTGATGTCGCGCAACACCGCGACCGCCCCCAGCACCTCGCCGCTAGGATCGAAGATGGGACTGATGTTGGCCAG
>JAKJDA010000131.1:0-250 GCA_022706165.1 Candidatus Hydrogenedentota bacterium
CGCAAAATCCGCAACGAGCAGAGGACATCCTGTTTGCCCCAATCGCGTTGAATCGCGCGCGTGAGGCGGTCAAAATCGGAAAGGCCGTCTTCGGGTTGCGGCGGCGGGACTTGGACCATCCACTTGACCGCAAGGGGGCCGTAGTCCCACTGTTGCGGGAGCAGTTCAGACTGGATGAGATACATCTCGTCGCCGTCGGAGAATTTGCCCGTTTCGCGCGCGGCGTCTTGGCGCACTTCAATCGTGGCGG
>JAKJDA010000131.1:288-3393 GCA_022706165.1 Candidatus Hydrogenedentota bacterium
CTTCGGCGGCCATGTGCGCCGTCACCCCGCTGAGTCCATCCGACTCAACCTGGCCGTCGCTCACGCGCACAATGCACTTGCCGCAAACGCCCTTGCCGCCGCAGGGCGCATCGAGATCGATGCCCGCGGCGCGCGCTGCATCCAGCAGCAAACTGCCCGGGTCGGCCTCGACGGACTTCCCGGAAGGATGGAACGTCAGCGTTGGCATAATGCAGCAAGGCCCTCGTTCTTAGGCCGCAAGCACGTTCTTGATAAAGCTTTCGATGTCGCCCGCTTCTTGCGGGCCAACGATGATTTTCCAGCCAGGCAGCGCCTCTTCCAGTTCGCCGGATATCTGAGACACGTAGCCGGGAATGACCAATTTGCGGCACGCCGTCTGCGATTCCAGGCCCAGTTCCTTTGCCGCCGCCGCAATTTTCGCGCCGCCAAACTTGCCCGCTGCCCACGCGGCCAGCACGCTCATGCCCTCGCACTCGGGAACCAACAGCCACGCCGACAGTCCGGAGTTTTCGATCTCGCCGGACACGATGAAGTACGTCAGCGAGAAGTTTGTGGTCACAAACGTTGGACTGTTCTCGTTCGGCGCGCCGATGGCATATACCTTCGGCTCGACTTGGATGGGCTTCTGTGGATCGGTGAAGATGTTTTGACGTAGCGTCAGCAACGACACAAACATAGCCGGGTCGAATTCGGGCAGCACGACGATGCCGCCGTACTTCGCGATCTCGATTCCCGCTTCGACCGCATCGTCGATGGCATTGCCCGTATTCACGTATCGCAGCGTCGGATAGCCCAATGATTTCAAGCCCGCTTTCAACGCCCCGCGCCGCACGATCGTGTTGCTTGCGAACTGCTCGCACAAACTGCCCGCGCGCAACTCGATGACCGCATCTCTGAAGTCCGCGGCGCGCAGTTGCTCGGTCATTGCCGCGATGGCGTCGAGATTATCGGCGGTCACGGCCATTGCTGCGCCATTCGCCGTCGCCGCGTCACGCACCGCATCCAACGTATCCGTCGTCGCGGAGGCCAACAGCGGACGCCTCTCCTTCAACGTCTCCGCCGCCGTGCGCAACAACGCGGCATCCGAGGCGCGCGCGATGATGGCGCGGTCCCATGCGTTCGCCACGTGCCGCAGGACTTCCACGTACTTCTCCGCCGATCCGCTCTTCGCCTCGACACTCACGGCATCGACCAGAAGAACCTCGCCGACGCGCTCGAGACGATACGCCTTGACCTCCGCAATGCGCCGGTCGAGTTCCGCGAGGTCCATCGCGTCATCAAGCGCAATGCCAATGGCCGTGCGATTCACAAAGGTCTTCTCGTGACGGAACATCACCGTCTCGCCGCCCATCGAACACGCGCCATCGCCCACGCCTATCGTGACGGTGCGCACGGGCGGTTCCGCCGCCGCGCCAAGAATGGCCTTCGCCTCGTCGGAAACGTAGGGACATTCCGAGAGTTCTGCCTTCTTCGCCGCGAGTTTCATCGCGAACGCCAGGCACGTGTTCGATCCACATTCCTTGCAGTTCGTCTTCGGCAACAATTTCTGTATTTGCAGTCCTGTCAACGGAGCCATTAGCGGTTCTCCTCGTTTGTCCACTGCGATAGCTTGGCGACGTTCCGGCGCAATGTTGCGAGCGAATCCGGGTGATTCAAAATGACCGCGTCGGCCCCCGACAACACCAGCGGTATCGCGGTCTGCACTTCCCACAACATGCCGCGCAGGGCGCGTTCACCCCAATTCGGAAAACTCGCGCGCGAGGCGTGGCCTTCCTTCGCCTTCCACGCCTCTTGCCCGACGCAGGCGATCATCGGCAACGTCAACGCGGTGTCGCCGCCGAGACCGGTCAGGCGAATGCGCTCCATCACGGAGTACGTGTATTCGAGGCCGTATCCCAACGCGCCGGTCATCGGGTCCATCACGATGCGGTCGCGCGGAAAATCCATGTTGCCTAGCAAAATGTTCAACTGCTTGGCGATATTGACGTCAATGGGACTCTGCGCCACGACGCAATGGCCGTACGCCAACGCCGCGCCCGCAATGGTGCGGTAATTATCGGCCTCGACCCAATTGAGCAACAGGCGTTCGCCCGCGCATCCCGATGCAATCTTGCGCATGACTTCGTTCGAGGCGTCGAAGTGACTGTGTCCCGTGACAATCAGCGGAACGTCCACTGCGGCGAGCACGTCTTTCACAAGCCCTAACGCTTCGTCCGCGCTCTTGCCGCCCTTCTCGGGATGCGTGCCTTCAAGACGCACGGCGATCAAGTCGGCGCCATAGACCTCGACGGCTTTCCGCGCCATCTCGGCGGGCTTGTCGAGCAGTTCGCCCCAGACCTCGCGCAACACAGGCGAAACCTTTGGACTCACCGTGTCGAAGACCTCGATTGCAAATACGGGCGGCGATGGGACCGTGCCTTCAAAGAAGTGGAACGGCAGACAATTTTGCCCCCCAAGGGTAACCGTCTTTTTGCGCGTGCCGCCGTCGGCGGTTGTTGCTCCCAGCGTCACGCGTTGGATAGTCGCGCTCGATTTCTCGATGGGCAACGCGACGCTCTTGACCGCCGCGAATTTCTCCGAGGCAGGACGCGCCGGGGCTTTCACTTCGATAGGCGTCGCCGCGGGAACAGGTTTTGCCTCAACGGGCGGCGCTACAACAGGGGCCGGCGCCACATACGCAGGCGCGGCGCCCGGCGAAAGCATATTCTGCAACACGCCAGCAAGCGCCCCCGCCACATCGCGAACGACTTCCTGCTTGAGTTCCGTGGAGGAAGCCGGCGCGGGCTCTGTCCTCATCGCGGACTTCACCTCGTCGATCACGGACCTCTTCAGCTCCGGCAGCAACTCGCTCGCGATCGTTTCTTTCAACTGCGCGGCAACGGCGCTGGTGATCTGTCCAAACAACGCCGTCATCAGATCGGCAGGGCCGCCGTTCGCCGGCGCGACAACAGACGGCGGCGCCGCTTCTTCCGGAGCCGCAGAAACTTCGCTATTGACCCGCGCTTGCTTGCTTTCGATCTTCACGACGCGCGGCGGTTGTGCGGCAGGCTTGGGGGTTTCCGTCTCGGCGGGCTGTGCGGGCTCGGACTCGCCGCCAGGCGCGAA
>JAKJDA010000131.1:3403-7779 GCA_022706165.1 Candidatus Hydrogenedentota bacterium
TCTTCAACGCGGGATGCCCAACCTTCTCCATGTGCGCGCGAATCTCATCGGGCGCCGTGGCAATGGTTTCATCGGCAATCGCGTCGAGCAAGCCGGGAAACTCCTGCGTTGCCGCATTGCGCGCGACATCATCGCCCACGAGAGCCTTCAATTCCTTCGGCATCCACACGATGCGCCCGACGCCGCCGTCTGCATGCAAAAACTTGCGACTGGTCAGAAAGGCCTTGCCGACGCCCATGAAACCGGGCGTCTGCACGCCGCCGCCGACCATGCCCGCGAGCGTGCTGAACGTCATCCCGACAGGCGTGTCGCCGGTGAATTCGCGATTCACGATCATCACGCCGTTGCATTCCGGCACGTAGGCGATGATCGCCTCGAAACAACCGCACGACGTCATCGGACTGCTCATGATGCTGTATGCCGAAAAACTGGCGATGGCCTTGTGGGAATTTTTGTAGACATACTCGTTGACGCCTTCCCAAATCCCGCGCACGGGGTCAAGGCAACGCCCCTTCGCGACGGGTTGGTTCGGTCCGGTCTCGTCGATCTCGTACGCGGCCTTGCCATCGAGCCAGTTGTACGCGCCGCACAGGCCCAAGCGCTCGGGCGTGATCATACACACATGATCGGGCGCAAACGACTGGCACAGCAGACAACTATAGAACGTGTCGACGGCCTCGTCGGTCATCGTTGCGAGACGCTGGTTGCGTTCGACATAGACCTTGCGCGCGTGGGCGATGCGGCGGCCCACTTCCTCGCGGTCGGTAATCATCGTGACCTTGACCTTGTCGACGATCGCGGGATAGTCATTGATGAACTTCGTGCGCAGGATATCGCCATAGTGACGCAGCCGTAGACCGCGCGCAAAACCGGCCTTACTCACGCGCGTCCACACGATGTCGCGTTGGCCCATGTGCCAGATGCCTTCCGCGCCGTTGACCAAATGATGAATCTGGCGTTCGAGAATCGGTTCGAAATCTGGCTGCATTTTGCGGCCCGCCACTTCAACCCAGATCGCCAGCGGCAAGGCCGTGCCCGCAGAAACGGCGTCGATATCAGGACCGATGATTTCGATCTGACCGTCTTCGATTTCATCGAGGCCGACCGACGTGACAAATTCAAATGCCGGGGTGATGTTGCCGCCAAATTCCACGTGCGCATCCGCCTTGCGAATGCGCTCGCCTTCAAACGCCGCCCCGTACGGAACGGGAATCGGCACCTTGGCGACCTTCACTTTGCAGCCGCGCACTTCAAGACACTTCTCGACGATCTTGTCATGCGACACGTTGCTCACAACGTGCTCATACGTGCACACGCCCGTCGGCAAAATCTCCGGGATGTCCGTGTCGGCGATGGTCGGGAACCCATAATTGATCGCGCCCGCCGCCGCTGCATACTTCTCTTGATCGACTTCGCCCAGCGCCATCACAAAGGCGAAGATGCGGTTCTTGTTGTAGCGCAGGTTCTTTTCGAAATCGCCCGCGCTGACGCCGCCAAACGAGAGCGCCGCGCGATTGGCAAAACCCAACGCGTAAATCGCCGCGGAAACATCGCGGCCAAACGGCACCAGGCGCGTTTCCCAACCGAGTTGTACGCCTTCCGCCGCGAGCTGTTCGGCAAACGTCGTTCCGTGCGAACTGCCCGCCATGAAGACGTAGAGATTTTTCTCCTGCAGCTCGCGCGCGATCTGGACGGCAATCTTTCCGTTTGGCGCCGCGCCGACAATGGCCGCAAAGCCTGGCGCGGTGCCGTCGACAAACTCGATGCCGCGTTCGCGCATGATCACGTCGGACGCCGCGCCAAGCCAAATGCCGTCCACGGGATTCGGGCCAACGAGTGTTTTGCACGCCTCGATGGCTTCAAACGCAAAGAGCGTCGCGACGCCGGCATCGAGCGTATCGCCGAGGTACGGTAGCCACACATTTTCCGACGGAGGTTCCGGCAAAAGATTCCAGCAATCCTGCACCACCGCGATAAGATCGCCGAGTTTTTCCACTTTCCGGCCCGTGAACGAATAGATGACCGGAAGGTAATAGGCCGTCGAAGGAAAACCTATCGCACAATCGGCGCCCTTCTCCGCGATGGTCCGCGCGACCATCGCCTCAGCCCGTTGCACTACTTCGCGCGCGCCGGTAATGGCGTCCGTACAAATCGCCTTAGACATTGAGTGCTCTCCGGTCTTTCATGTCGTACAGTTTGCGTTCGGATTTTTGGTTGATGCCGAGAGCGTCGCGCTTCTTCTCGATGTGCGCGCAGATCGCCTCCACAGCATCGTTGACATCGCTGATGTAATGGAACTTCGCGCCGGTCTCCTGCGCGACCTCGCCGCAGAGATAGTCGCTGACATTCTTCGATCCCATCGTGTGGAAGGGATGTCCCAACACCACGTCAACGCCCGATGCAACGAAGTAATGACCAATGGCCACCGCCTTCTCGCTCATCCACTCCGGCGCCGCGCCAATGGCCGGAAGCTCGGAGAGATCGTTGCCAAGCCCGCCTTCTTCGACAAGATACGTCGCCGCCATCAGGATGCGCGAGTTGTCAACACAGGAACCCATATGCAGTACAGGTGGGATCCCGACGGCTTCGCAGACTTCGCGAAGACTCGGCCCCGCCATTTGCAGCGCCGCCTCAGGCGTAAGCAAGCCCGCCTTGCCCGCGGCAACGGCGGCGCATCCGGTCTTGAGCACGATGATGTTGCGTTTGATGAGTTCCTTCGCGAGCGTGACAATATACTCATCCACGCGCCCTTTCCGCGCGTTGGTGCATCCCACGATGCCGCATACGCCGCGGACGCGGCCCGTGATGATCGCATCGTTCAACGGACGAAAACTCTTGCGGAACGTGCCGCCGAGAATATTGAAGATCGTCTCGTTGCTGAACCCCGCCACCAGAGGCTGCCGCGCGTCGGGAATGCTCACCTTCGCCGGATCGCGACGGGCGTAATTCGCTATCGCCATGCGCAAGACATCCTTCGCGCAGGCCATTCCGTTCGCCGGATCGAAATGCACCGAAACCGCGTCGGCATTGCGGGCAATGGGACTCGACGTGACCATCTTGGTGTGGTAATGCTTCGCCACTTCCGGCAAGGACGCCATGCAACACTGCACATCGGTGATCATCAGTTCGACCGCGCCCGTGACGATCGCCAGCTCCTGCTGCAAAAAGTTGCCCGCCACCGGAACGCCGTGGCGCATGAGGACCTCGTTCGCCGTGCAACAAATGCCCGCAAGATTGACGCCCGCCGCGCCGACGGCCTTCGCCTCGGCAACAATCTCGGGCAGTCGCGACGCCGCCACCAACATCTCGGTCAGCGCGGGCTCATGACCATGCACGACGACATTCACCTTATCCTTCTCCAGCACGCCGAGGTTGGCCTTTGCGCGCACGGGTTTCGGCGTGCCAAAGAGAATATCGCTGACCGCCGTGGCGATCATCGAACCGCCCCAACCGTCGGCAAGGCTCGCCTTCAACGCGCCGCGAAGGATATTTTTGTACTCGTGATCGACGCCCATGTGCGTGCGGTGCAAGGCCTGCACAATCGTCGCGTCGACGCCGCCCGGCGCGATCCCCAATCGTTCCCATGCCCCCTGCCGCGGCTTCGGAGCAAGACGCAAGGTTTGGAGCTTTCCCTCCTGCAGCGCAAACTCCGAGAGGAAAAGGTCGGCCGCCTTCGCGGCCAAGGCGAGCGTATCGAGCCCCTCGTCTTCAATGCCCCACGCGCGCGCCGCCGCCCGCAGCTTCGCCTCGTCCCGAATCGCATAATCGGTCGATCGTCCCTCGGCGACGGCCTTCAACATCAAAACCAAATGCCGGCCATGATCCGAATGTGCGGCGGCGCCTGCGGCCACTTCGCGCAACAAATTGCGAGCCACCACCGTATCCAACGTCGCGCCGCAAACGCCGGGGACGTACTCGGATATCTTGCACGGCCCGAGATGGCAGATGCGGCAACACGTTCCATTGGATCCAAACGCGCACGGCGCGCCCTGTTCGTCTGCGCGCGAAAAGGCATCGTGCGGCACGCCATCGGCGTCGGCCTTTTTCAACATCGCTACGCTCGCCGCATCGATGGCGACGTCTTCGGGCATTCGTTGTCTATCGTCCGCCATTCGTGTTCCTTTCGATCATGCTTGCCAATATCCGCTGGCTTGCTTTATGGACAGGATTTTCCGACGCGAGGCCGAAGATCGGTTCGCCGTTCACGTCCTGTCTGCTCAATTCGTCATTCTCAGGAATCGCGCCCAGCACGCAGACCTCCGTGCCTTCGAATATCTCGGACACGCGCCGGACGCTGTCGTTATCGCGCGTGCGGTTGACGATCACGCCGAAGCGTTTCGCGGCGACCTGCATTTCCAGCGCGAGTTCGTAAAGCC
>JAKJDA010000132.1:0-232 GCA_022706165.1 Candidatus Hydrogenedentota bacterium
TCCTGCCGCAACACGTATTTCAACGCCGCGCCGAAACTGTGCGTGTCGCCGCCGATTTCGCGCTGATCGACGATGCTGCGCTTGTGCTGATGGATGAATTCTATGGGGTCTTCCACGGTGATGACATGGCATTCGCGCGTGTTGTTGACAAGGTCGATCATGGCGGCCTGGGTCGTGGTTTTGCCGTGACCGGTGGGGCCGGTCACCAGGATAAGCCCCTGCGCGGCCAAGG
>JAKJDA010000132.1:319-5333 GCA_022706165.1 Candidatus Hydrogenedentota bacterium
CCGCCTGTTTTTGCAGGTACACGTTCACGCGGAACCGGTGTTTGCGCCCGACCGCCAGGGAAAAATCGAGTTCCTTGTGCTTTTCGAAATGATCTTTCTGCTCCTTCGTCAGGATGGCAAAGATCATTTCGCGCGTCGCCTCGGGCGTCAATATCTCGTCGCGCGTCCGCAACAGCTTGCCGTTGATGCGCAGCATCGGCGGAGCCCCCGCGCTGACCAACAGGTCGGACGCCCCCTGTTTCGAGACGAGAGCGAATAGCGACTCAAGGTCCATGCCGTTTCCTTTCGCGTATGCACGAATGAAGGGGCCAACGCTTGGTTATCGCCCGGAAACCCATGCCGGGCCGCCTCATCATGATACTGTACACCGAGCGGCCAAACAAATGCGCGAAGAGAGACAGGGCTGCCGGGCGCGCGATCCCGCCTCGTCCATCCCTTATTCCTTCTCGGGGAGCCCTCGCAGATTCTCGATGGCTTGCGGCATGCCCGGCGCGAGCTTGAGCGCCCGCTCGAAACATGCCCGGGCGCGCGCATCGTCGCCGATCGCGTGCAGCACGACCCCGAGATCGTTGTGCGTGATCGGGTCCTCCGGCTCAAGGCGCAACGAAGCGACCAGGGCCCGCAACGCCCGCGCGAGATCGCCTGCGGCAAAACACGTCTTCCCCTCGCAACGCAGCGCATGCGCCTGAACATAGTCCCGGAACTCGCTCAACGACGGCGCGTGCGCGACGGCCGCCTCAAGCTGCGCCCGGGCTCCGGCGGCATCGTTCATCCGGTCCAGCGTGCGCGCCAGATAATAGCGCGCCATCACGTTGCCGGGAACGGCGTCAAGCACCGCATCGAGCCTTGCGCGCGCCTCGTCGAGGCGTCCGAGGCGGCACGCGATCGCGCCGAGCGTCAAAACGACATGCGGCGGCGTGACGCCGGCCGTTTCGAGCCGCCGGAACAGGGCCTCGGCCTCAAGCAGGTCGCCCCGGTTCAGCAGGATATTGGCCATGGTCGTGGCGGCGCCTAGGTGCAGCGGATCGATCGCAAGAGCCTTGCGGCAGGCCGCCTCCGCCTCGTCGGCGTCGCCGCATGCGAGCGTCTGCTCGGCGAGGTCGTGCCACGCCTTGGGATCCTGCGGGCGCAACGCGGTCTTTTTGCGGCCCAGCGCCAGATAGAAACGCGCCTTTGCGGGGTCGGGCGCATTGCCGGGGCGATAGCCGTAATGATGGATCAGAATGGGTTCCGGGCGGATCACCCCGCCGTTTTCGAGCACGCTTTCCGTGATGTTTTCGTGCACGGGCTCGCGGTACTCGAACCCGCGCCCGTTTCGGAACAGACGCAGCAATCGCGCCGCGATATATCCCGAAAAACCGCGCGCCATCGCATCGCCCGGAACAACGGGGACCCAGCGCCACGCGCGCACATCGTCGCAGTAGTTGGCCAGCGTCACCTCAATCGCGTCCGCGCCGGCCCCATCCGCGTCCACCACGCCGCGCAGACGGCGCGATCCCTCCGGATCGACCACTTCGTCCGCGTCGAGATGCAACAGCCAATCGCCGCGCGCCGCCCCGATCACGCGATTTCTCGCCTCGGAGAAATCATCGTTCCACGTCAGCGGAAACACGCGCGCCCCATGTCCCTGCGCGATGGAGACGGTGTCGTCCGTCGATCCGGTGTCGCCGATCACGATTTCATCGGCGCAATCGCGAATGCCCTCCAAACATTGCCCAATGCAATGCGCTTCGTTCTTGACGATCATCACCACGCTCAGCGCCGGCACGGATGCGTCCCCCTGTCATCGGTTTGGGCGCGGAACGGTCTCGCGCCGCCCGCGCGCTTCGATGATACGCATGCGCGCGGACCGTGGCAATCGCGCCCGGCTTTCGAGGGAAATGGTTTGCATTTTGGGCGGGGCCGGTCTTAAATAGAAAGGAACGACAAAAATGGTTTTCGATTCCGAAAGCGGAGCGGAGGCATTCGACATGAAGACCGTATTGCGATGGGTGGAGATTCTGGTCGGCGCGACCTTTGTCGGTGCGGCGGCGCTAAAAGCGCTGGATATGACCTCGTTTGCCGTTCAGGTTTCGGCCTATGGCATCGTGCGCGATCCTTTTTGGGTGGAACTGGCCGCATACGGGAGCGTGATCGCGGAAACGTTGTTGGGCGCGGCAATGGTGGCCGGATTTCGCTTCCGGGGCTTGCTGTATCCCGCCACCGAAGCCATGTTGTTGGGGTTCAGCGCGCTGATCCTATACGCCTGGCGCTTTCAGGGATTGGCCGATTGCGGCTGTTTCGGCAAATACATTGAACTGGCGCCGGGGCCCTCCATCCTCAAAAACATCGTCATGATGGGCTTGATGGCGGCCGTTTGGCGGGGGTGGGCGAAAGGGTTCTGGCGCGACGCGTCCTCCGCGCCGCGGGCGATGGCCGCACGGATCGCCGTCGCCGTCGTATGTGGCGTCATCGTGTTGGGCGTCGGCGTATATGCCACCGCCACGGCGTCCCCGGCGCCCGCGAGGCCAGACCGTTCGCACGCATCCAGCAACCGGCCCTTCGCCCAGTTTGTCTTCGAGCGCCCCGAGCGCCGCGTCGATCTCGGCGAGGGCCGATTCCTGGTCGCCATGCTCAGCGCTTCGTGCGAGCACTGCGTCGCGTCGGTCGCTGTCCTGAACGATTTCGGGAAGATGCCCGGCATGCCCCCTGTCGTGGCTCTCCTGATGGGATCTTCGAGCGAAATCGATGCCTTCCTGCTTCAGACCGCGCCTGAATTCCCTTGGCTCGCGATTGACGCGCTGACGTTCATGACGTTTATCGGCAGCGCGCCGCCACGCTTTTTCCTGGTCGAGGATGGCAGGCAAAGACATTTTTGGGACACGGATCCTCCGTCGCCCGAGGACGTCGCGCAGGCCCTGGCCGCGGAAGAGTGATCGACTCTTTTGACGCGACGCGACCAGACGAATCCGTGAATCCAAAAGAAAGACGCTTCCTTTCGTCTCGCGACGAAAGGAAGCGTCGAGTCTGTTAACGGCCGATTTCGGTTACCAGCGCGAGCCGTAGCCGCCGCCACGCGATCCGCCGCGCGGCGCGCTGCTGCGACGATCTTCCTGCGGGCGCGCCTCGTTGACCTTGAGCGCGCGGCCTTGCAATTCCTTGCCGTCGATCGCCGCAATCGCCGCCTTGCCTTCCTCGTTGTTCGCCATTTCGACGAAACCAAAACCGCGCGAACGCCCCGTCACCTTGTCCATGATGACGCGAGCGGACGTGACCGTGCCGAAAGGCTCGAAAGTGGCTTGGAGGTCGCTGTCCATGGTGCTGTACGAGAGGTTGCCGACGTAGATGTTCATCTCTTTTCTCCTGTTCTGTCTTCTTCCCTCTTTTCGAGGGCGTTACCCGATATGTCCGGCCGGACCTCCGCACGCAAACCACCTACTCCGGCATTCCGTTAGGCGTTCCAGCCCATTCCAGCTATTACAAACAGCCCGCCTGTTACCAGCGCGAACCGTAGCCGCCGCCACCGCCGCCGCCACGCGAACCGTAGCCGCCGCGTCCGCCGCCGCCGCCGCCGCCCCGGCGATCTTCCTGGGGACGCGCCTCGTTGACCTTAAGGGTGCGGCCCTGGAGGTCTTGGCCATTCAAGGCGGCAATCGCGGCCTGGGCTTCATTCGCATCGGCCATCTCGACAAATCCGAACCCGCGCGGCTTGCCCGTCTCGCGATCCATCATGACCCGGGCGGCGTTTACTTGCCCATACGCCTCAAAGGCGTTGCGCAAGTCATCTTCCGTTGTGCTGTACGACAGGTTGCCCACGTAAATATTCATGCTGACATCTCCTTCACGTCACATTCCCAACAAATAACCCTGCGTCAGACTCAGACGCAAGGAATTGCCCCCATGGCATAGACAAAACAGATGCGTTCGTCGCGCGAAAGCGGATGAGTGGAAGGCTTTTGGGTCTGTTTCTCGATGTTTTCGCAATTTTCTTCGCTCCTGGTAGCACCGCACGCTCGAAGATGATCTTGCTACTCATGGCGAAGGGACCAAAGGAGAGCGTCAGGCCGGACTGGTTCTTTTTGAAGGGTTTTCTTGGAAACTTGACCGTCTATCCCACACGTCTATCTGTTGTTTGGGCGCCAACCCCGGCACCCCATGTACGTACTTATATCACACTTTTCTCCCGTATACAAGAAAAATCTTCTGGCCAAAAAATGCTTGCGTGTCCTCGGATCGGGAGGAGGGGGCCTGATTCATCGTCTCCCGGATTTTCCATGGGTTCCGGGAGCGTGTATAATGCCGCTGGGGAAAAGGCGAGGGCGTTTTCGTTTGTGACGCCGCAACTCAATCGTGCGGATGGGAGGCGTCTCGCGTCGGAATCGCGGCATTGGGTTTCAAGCGGGATGAGCCGGGGGGCATTGTCAATGCGGACACGGCTACGGGCGAACGTATGCGACATGGCGGGCAGAGCATGCTTGGCGGCTTTTGTTCTGTGCGCGATGGCCCACGCCGCCGAACGCCCTCGGTATTCCGGATCCATCGTTATCGCCACCGTCGGCGATCCCACGCAGACGGCGGGGCTGCGCGCCTTGGCGAAGGCGTACAAACAGTTCCAGCCGGACGTCGACATCAAGATCGAGGTCACCGGCGGCAGCGTCGGCGGCAGCGACAATTACCCCACGTGGCTCAGCACGCAGCTTGCTTCGGGCAAGCCCCGCCCCGACATCGTCTCGGGCAACTACTGTGTCGGCTACGCGCATTACGTCAACTTTGACTACTACCGCCGCTGTGTCAATCCTTACACGGGCAATCGCTGGGACCAGGACCTCGATTTCGACTTCAGCGTTTTCAGGACAACCCTGGGCATCCGCAGCATGCTCCCTACGCAGGCCGTCCACATCATGTGGTTCTACAACGTCGATATGTTCGAGCGCCTGGGCCTGTCGCCGCCGAAAACGTGGCCCGAGTTCATGGACGTGTGCGCAAAGATTCAAGCGGCGGGCAAGATACCGACCACGCTCCGCTTTGACTTCCG
>JAKJDA010000132.1:5343-7730 GCA_022706165.1 Candidatus Hydrogenedentota bacterium
TTCCGCTACCACCAATGGCTCGCCGAAATTTTGTGGGACCAGTACAGCCGTCCGCATATCGAGCACTTGCGCGCCCAACCCGGCGACTGGTGTTTCAATCCGGAAACGGACGGCGTGTGGAAATACGATCCCGCCGACCCCTTCAACAGCGCCCTTCCCACCCTCAACCTCATGCGTCTGGAACGGGCGATACACAAAGGCATCATTCGCTACGACACGCCGGAGTTCGTCGAGTTCCTCGAACGCATGAAGGAAATCGCGCGGTATACCCCGCCGGATTTTCTCGTGGAGCAGGCGGGCGCGGGGGCCGACCCCTATAGTCTGTTCGTGCGTCAGGACGCGGCGATCCACCTGGATGGCACGTGGTTGCTCCCGCAGATCGACGAGGACATGGAGGATCTGCGCAATCACAAAGGCGGGTCTGGCCCCTTGCGCGCGTTCCGATGGGCGACGTTCGAGCCGCCCTCCCTCACCGGTCCGCTTGTGAAGGCTCCCGCGCGCAGCATCGAATCCTCGGCGGGCGTCTACGTCAGCATCGTCGCGAAAAACCAGCCCCAGATCGATCGCTGCGTTGATTTCGTCATGTTCTGGTTGTCCGCGCCGGGACATCAAGTGTTCATCGATGGTTCTATCGCCGAGAAGGAATTCCGACCAGCGGGCAAGCTCATGGTGCGCGGCGTGAAAATCCCCGAGAAATATGAGCGCATGAACGCCGTCTATGCCATGATCGGCAATGCCGAGAACGACGTCAACCGCCTGTTCGGTCTCGCGCCGCAGGGAAGCCGCCTCACCCAAGACGCGCGCCAAATGCTCGTTCAGATCATCCAGGGCCGCATCGACTGCGAAGAGGGGGCGAAACGATTCCAGGCCTTCGCCGAGGCGTCCGTCGAGGAAACCCTGAGGAAAAACGGCATGCCGATGTCCCTCCTCGATCATCCCGAGGCGGACCCATCGCTGTACAAGGCGGAGTGAACATGAGCGACGCGCCTCTCCTGTCCCCTGCCCGGCGCTTCACGGCGATCCTCGTCGCGCTGGCGTGCGGCGCGGGACTTGTCGTGCTGAACGGCTCCTATATCGCGCTGGAGCGGCGTGCCGCAGCAATGCGCGTACCTGCGGAAACGCTTTCTCAAACGCCCGCGCGCGCCGTTTCGACGGACAAGGGCTGGGTGCAAGGCGAAAGCGACGGGAGCATTCGCCTCGTGTCCCGCGATGCAGTTGCGGACCTCGACGCCCTCTTGCATGTCGCTCCCGCGGGCGATCCGCCGCTGCCCTTGAGCGCATTGACGGCGGATCCGCATGGCGGTCGCACGTACGCCGCCCACGGAGGCGTCCGGATCGCCGTCTTCGGCCCTGCGCTCGAGCCCTTGGCGACGCTTGACGCCCCCCACCGCGTCTTTGGCCTCGCCGCGTTGTCGAACGGCGCGCTCGCCGTCTGTCACGGCGCAGACGGCTATGGCCCGGACTATTTTCTGAGCATCGTGAAGGATCCGTTGACGGGCCCGGTTCCGCCGGGCATTCCACTGAATTTTGCGACGCGTTTCGTGGCGGCGTCGGGCGAAGACGCGATCTACGCGACCGTCCATGGCCGTCTGGGCAAGGTGAACGCCCGCGGCGCCCGAGAATGGGAAACCGTTCTCTTTCAACCGCCCCAGTCGTTGAGCGTCGCGCGCGATGGACGGATTCTCGTGGGCGATGCGCGCGGCGGCCTCGCCTTGATCAATGCGGACGGTCAGGAAGTCTGGCGGCGCGGCCTGTCGCGGTTTGGGATTCGGCAAACGGTCTTCTCGACAGACGGGCGTTTTTTGATCGCGGCGGACGACCGCGCGGCGGCGTATGTGTGCAACGCCGCCGGACGTTTGCTGTGCGCGCTGCCGGCCGCCGATCGCCGCAATGGCATCGCCGCCTTGCTGGTCGAAGGCGACGACGCACGCATTCTGTGCACCACCGGCGCGACGGAGATTCTGCGCTTGTCAGAGACCGAGGGACTCGGCAATGCCGCGACCATGCGGACCGTTGCCTATGCGGGCAATCCGTTGATCGCCCTGGCCTTGCTCTGCGCCATCACGGTTTTCAGCGCGCGGCTTTCGCGCACGGCGCGGTTGGCTTTCCTGCGCATCCGCCAGGGGCGCACCGCCTATCTGCTCCTCGCGCCGACTTTCGCCATGTTGCTCGTGTTCTGCTACTACCCCGTCGCGACGGCCTTCCTCTATTCTTTCATGAAGCTGTCGCTCTCGGCGCCCATGGAATTCACGGGACTCGACAACTACCGGAAAATGTTTCACGACCCCTACGTCTGGGTCGGCATGAAAAACATGTTCATCTTCCTCGTCACGGGCCTTGTCAAAACGTTGACCGTGCCCTTGCTCGTGGCGGAACTGGTCTTCTGG
>JAKJDA010000133.1 GCA_022706165.1 Candidatus Hydrogenedentota bacterium
GGAGTTCAGCACGCCCTACTCCGGACTGGCCCAGGTGATCCGCCCCGACGGCGTCTATCAGTCGCAGATGCGCTTTGGTCTGTACCGCTGGCACATCATGGACCCCGTCCGCTTTGAACAAGACCTCAAGGTCACCATCCAAGCCCTCGGCTGGCGCAGTGGCGGTCGCTACCTGCCCAACCAAGACGACATCGCCTCCGTCGCCTACTGGTACCAAAGCGAACCCCACGGCAAATTCCCGGTGTTGCCGGAACGCGATTATCTGGAAGTGATTTAGAGCAGAAAAACGCTATACTCACCCGAAGGGGGCTGCCGAAAGGCATGCCCCTTTTTTTGTGTTGAGGGATATGTGTCGCGGTACGCCGGAGGAGGAGTGCGCATGGTTGTTGCCAAGACTAAGAAGGCCATTGCCGTGGCGACGGGTATCACGGTGACCATCACCGTGTGTCATTTCCTGTGGCTTGCGTTGGATGTGACGAACGAAGTGAGCGCTGACTATGACTATTACGTGGGCGCCTTTCTTCTCCTGCTCGCTTGGCTGCTCATGCCGGTGCTTACGGTGTTGGTCGGGCTGCTATCGCGCAAGGAGGTCATCGTCCGTTTCTGTCGGGCGCAGGCAATCCTGTATGCGGCATTGTTTTCCTTCGCGTCCGTGCTCGGCGTGATGTCTCTGTTCGAAACCCAGGCCGAGAATGGAGCGAGCGGTAACCCGCTCTACCTCATTGCCGTCCCGGTGACCTTGCCTTTTCTATCGCTGCCGCTGATCGTGTTCTTTGCCGCAAGCGAAGCGGAGAAGTGGGTCAAGGCGCGTTGGGGCAGCGCAGGAAAGGGATAACGACGGGACAGGCCGAGGACTTATTCTTGGAGAGTGCACGACTCCGGTTTCGCGTGACAAAGGGAAATGCAGATGGAGCGATCGCGCAGTTGTCGATCGATGTTCTGCGGTGGACGCCGAACGCGGAGGCAAACAGCGTCGCGGCGACTCTGCTTCTGATCGCGTTTTCGTGTTGTTTTTCTTCGCCGTGTGTGCCGGGTCGCAAACTGGTTAACGGAACGGGTCAGGAATCGCGGTCTGCAAACCGATCGTGACGGGTGAATGTCCGAAAGACCGGGGAGGGGCGGCGTTTGGAATGATGGGGGAAATCAATAGACGGTGCGGGCATATTGTTCGAGCAGTTCCTTGGGGGGACCTGAGAAGACAGGAACGCCGTTGTCGAGCAAGATGCCGTCGCGGCAGAGGCTTTCGACTTCGTGGGGGCTGTGGGAGACGAGCAGGAGGGTCGTGCCGTCGCGGGCGATCATCTCGTTGATGCGGTCGATGCACTTTTTTTGAAAACCGATGTCGCCCGTGGCGAGGACTTCGTCGACGAGCAGGATGTCGGTGTCGACGTTGACGGCGACGCTGAACCCAAGGCGCGCGAGCATGCCGGAGGAGTAGACGCGCACGGGGCGATCGAACCATTCGCCGAGTTCGCAAAATTCCTCGATCGTCTTCATGCGAGCGTTGAGTTCACGCCTGCGCAGGCCGACAATGGCGCCGAGGAGATAGGTGTTTTCGCGGCCTGTCAGTTCGGGATGGATGCCTGCGTTCAATTCGATCATCGGGAACAAACGGCCCGATACGCGCACGCGGCCTTTGTTGGGAGGGGTGACGCCGGCGAGAATCTTGAGCAAGGTGCTTTTGCCCGCGCCGTTGCGTCCGACAATGCCCAGGGCGTCGCCGCGACGGACGGTGACGCTGATGTCGCGCAGGGCCCATGGGCCTTGTTCGTCGATCGACATAGGACGGCCAACCCATTGTCGCCACTGCCGGCGCAACGCCGGGACAAGCGGCAGACCGTAGCGTTTCCACACGCCTTCGACGTGAACGACCACATCGTTCATCGCGACCACATCCCTAGAACACTCCTTGCGTTTTCCGCGTTACAGTACATCCGCGAAATACTGCGATACGTAGCGGAATACCGGCCAGACCAGCGCCCAAATCACAATGGTCACGATGACGGCCACCGCCAATAAACTGAGATCAGGCGACTGGCCATACATCAATACGCTGCGGTAGGCCTCGACGATCCCGACCATGGGGTTGAGGCTGTACCAAGAACGAAGGCCCATGGGGACGCCATCGACGAGGTAGAAAATTGGCGTGGCGAACATCCACGCCTGCAACAGCAGGGGGACCGCGAAAAACACGTCGTAGCGGTATGTGCCGAATGCGGCAAGGGCCAATCCAATGCCCGATGCGAGCATGAAGGTCAGCAGAGTCAGGATCGGCAGCCAGAACGCGCAAGCCCAAGGCGATGCGAGCGGGATTCCTTGGGCGATTTGGTAATACGCGAGAAGGCCAAAGAGAACGACAAGCGAAATCAGGAAATCGAGCAGCGAGACAATCACCACGGACAGGGGAAAGACTTCGCGCGGCACGGCAATCTTTTTGACGATGCTGGCGTTGGATATGAGACTCGAAGCGCAGCGCGTCACGGCGTTGGCGAAGAAGGTCCACGGCATCAGCGCGCAAAAGAGGTAAACCACGTACGGTCCCTTGGGGCTCGCCATTTTGAGAACCGTTCCCAAAAACAGAAACAGCAACATATACACCAGCGGCTGGATCACGGCCCATAGCGGCCCGAGCATGGACCGCCGGTAGCGGCTCTTGAATTCGCGCGATACCAGCGCGGAAAGCAGCACCGTTGCGCGGCCTAGATCGCGCGGGCCGGCGGCGCTCGATGGGATTGCGCGCATGCGCCCCAGACCTCCTGCTTGCTTCATGCATTCATCTGCGCGGCTACTATGCGCAGGCGTGCTCGGAATTTCAACTACGAGGCGGACGGACGGCGCCATTCCTTGAGATAGCCCATGGCGGTTGCAAGATGGACGCGTTCGGTCAGGGGGCCGCGCGTTCGCCCGGCGAGTTTGCGCGCAGCCCATTCGGCAAGACCCGCCCAGGCTCGCGATACGCCGCCGTGGCCGGGATACGCGCGCTCGATACGGCACCGCGCGCGACCGGTCTGTTCGGCCTTGGCGATCATGTAGGCGGGGGTGAGGCGCTCGGGCTGCACGTAGTGCCGCACGCGCATGGCTGGCTCCCATAGAATCCGCAGGCCCGCGACGGTCTGAATCCGCAATACCATTTCCGCGTCTTCGGCCTCGGCCGTCACGCCGCTTCCGGGCGCAGCGAGGTCGGCGCGAAAGCCGCCCAATTCGCGCAATAGGTTTGTGCGAGCCGCGAAGTTGGTGGTGTATATTTCTTGCGGATAGCGCAGGGTCGTGCGGTACGATGCGATATCGAGCTTGTTGAACAGGCCGTCGAGCGCCGGTTCATACCATGCAGGAACAGGGCCCAGCCACCCCACTTCAATGGGACCGCCCACGGCGCCGATGTCATTCTCCTCTTGCAGCACGCGGTTAAGGGCCGCGAAATATCCCGGCAACATTTCCGCGTCGTCGTCGATGTAGACCAGCCATTCGCCCCGCGCTTCTTCGATGGCCCTGTTGCGCGCGTGACCAATTCCGCGCCGGGGTTCGCGCGCGCCGCGCACACCAGGGAATTCCTCGGAAAGTTGTTGAATGACTCGCGGCGTTTCGTCCGTGGAGTCGTTGTCGACGATTAGGATATCGATGGAGCGATCGGGGAAATCTTGTCGCGCAATCGACTGCACGACGGTCGGCAGCAAATGCGCCCGGTTCCGGGTGCAGACGGCAACGGTGAATTGCGAGGGCGTTGTCATGATGTCATCGTCTCCTGCACGGTGTCGTCGTCACACGCGGCGCTCAAAAAACGGAGAGCTAGGGTGCGGTAATTGTAGCAATCGCGCACGGCCTCGTACCCTGCCTTGCCAAGCGTGGCGCGTTCCTGGGGATTGTTGAGCAGCGATTGCACTGCGGCAACGGCCTCGCTGGCATTCTGGTAAATGCGCAGCCTGCCTTCGCCGACGCGCCGCACTTCGTGCGTGTCGCTCGCGACGACGGCCTTGCCGCAGGCCCAGTACTCGGCTAGTTTGATGGGAAAGCAGCGGTCAGTCAGGCGGGACGGCACATAGGGCACGAGGCAGACGGCGGCCGTGCGTATCGCTTGCATCGCTTCTTCGTGCGACACGGGGCCTGGCGCGTGCAGGTTCGGCACGCAGCGGGTCGTTTCTCGCAGGCATCCCCGTTGTGGACCGTCGCCTAGCGCTGTCACGGGCACGTTGGGCATCTGGCGCGCGAGTTCAACGAGGAGCGCCACGTCGATACGGTCGGTGAGGCCGCCGACATACAACACGCCGCTCCCCCCGTGAAATGCGTTTTCGTCGAGCGGAGGCGGCGGCTCCGCCGTGCCGTTGGGCACGTACGCAACGCGTCGCGCATGCCGGCGGAGATCGTCGCCCAAGCGTTCGGCGGTGACGGTGCAAACGTCCGCCAGTCGCGCCACCGTTGGGACGAGTATGTGCCGAAGCGTCCACCGTTCCCACGACACACGCGACCATTCCGGCCAGTCGTCGATATAGTCGAGCACTGCTTTTGTGCGACTGAAGCGTAGATACAGGGCCGGCGCAAGGCCGAACGCAACGTCCGACAGGACCGCGACGTCGGGCTTGTGCTGGCGTAGCGCGTGCAGGTTGCGCATGTTCTGAAGCAGCGCCAGGCTCACGCCCCGCCGAAGCGCGCTCTGCCGTCGCACCACCTGGACGCCCGGCGGAACAGGCGTAGACCTCGACGGATCGAGATGCGCCGGCAATGCGCCCGTATAGCGGATAGGCTCGACAAAAACAACCGTGTGCCCCAAACGAGCCAACTCAGCGCATAACGGCGTCAAGCGCTGGTAGTAATCCCAAACCGCCGAACTAAAGAACAAGAACTTCATTGGCGCCTTTGGTTGAAGAAAAAATCACCACATAGAAAACAAAGAAGACAGAGAGAACACACCGAAAACACTTCTCTGCGTCTTTGCGCCTCGGCGGCTGTTTTTGCTTCCATTTTCTTTCCTGCATTTAAGAAATAACAGCATTGTATATCTCGACAAGGCATTCGCCTAGCCGTTCCAAAGAAAAGGCGCGACAGATGTGCGCGCGGGCGGCGACGCCGAGTCGATGCCGCAAGGCAGGGTCGCTAACAAGCGTTCGAATCGTGGCAGTCAAGCGTTGCGTGTCGTTGCATGGAAAAAGCCGACACGACGCACGCGAGACCGCTACTCATTGCCTCGACCAACGACAACCCGAAACCCTCGACGGACGTCGCCATCGCATAGATGTCCATTGCGGCGAGACAGCGCTCGATATCTTCGCGGTATCCTGCGAACGCGACGTAGTCTTCCAAATGGAGTTCGCGCACACGAGCGCGCAGCGGGGCATCATGCGGTCCAATCCCCACAAACAACAGTCGCGCGCGCGGGCATTCACTACGGAGCGATGCAACAGCCTTGCACACGAGTTCGTGTCCCTTGGTCGCGATCATGCGGCCCGTCATGCCGATCACGATGTCCTCGGGCGCGTATCCGAACTCGCGGCGGATGGCGGCGCGCGACTCCTCGGGCAATGGCCGGAAGCGTTCCGTGTCTATCGCGTTGTAGAGCGTCCGCTTCGGCGTCTGCCGCGGGATCGATCGCACGACATCGTCCGAGCACCCCAAGAGAAGGTCGCAGCGTTTGTATAGCATGCGCTCCAGAAAATTCTGGTAGCGGTCGCGGAGGTTTTTGCGGTATGGCGTGTGCAGATGCGACACGAGACGCCGTATCCCCAGCGGCCTGCGCAGCATTTCGCACAGAAAACACGAGGGCACTAAATGCGCGTGACAAATATCGGGAGGCCATGCCTTCAACAACGAGCGCAATGCAAGCGGAATGCGCGGATCGTGTTTGTGGCTGGCGAGAAAATGTGGATCGAAACCAATGCGCTGGAATGCCTGCGTGAACACGCCGGGACCGTGCAACGCGGCAACGCGGACGTCAAACCGATCGTGCGGCAGCGCGCGGCACATTGCGAGCAGAGCCGTTTGGGCTCCGCCGAGATTGAGGCTATCGATCACGTGCAGCACGCGCACGCGGCGATTGTCTTGGCGTGGCGCGGCGGTCATGCCGCGCCCCTTTCCCGAGCGGCTTCTTGAAGAAGCGCGAGATATCGGTCGCCGACGCATTCAAATGAAAACGCTGTGCGTATGCGTTCTTGCGCGCGTGCGCCAAGGTCTTCGCGCACGGTCCGGGATTGAAGCAAGCGCGTCAACGCATCGCGGATCGCGGGCGCGTCGCCGGGCGTCACGGTCAACCCCGCGTCGCCGATGAGTTCTGCGCAGCCCGTCGCATTCGACGTCACCACCGCCGCGCCGGACTGCATCGCTTCGAGCAACGACACCGGCGCGTTCTCTTTTTCAGAGACGAGGCAAAAAATGGCGGAGGTCTCGAAGAGGTCCGTCAGTTCAGGCGATCCCGGTTCCAGGCGTCCGTGGAAGACCGTCTTCGTCGACAGTTTTGCGGCCAATTTTTCGAGCTGTGCGCGCATCGGGCCGTCCCCGGCGACATGCACTTCGAAGTCGGTTTCCACTCCCTGCAATGCTTCCAGCACGTGCTGAAATCCCTTCAGCGGCAGCAAACGTCCCGCCATGAAAATGCGCGGCTTCTTGGGCTGCGGCGTGTATTTGCTTGCGCAAACGGCATTGGGAATGTGCGTGACCGGAACCGGGCCAATCGCGCATTGCAGCGTCTCGATGAGGAAACGCGACGGGCAGGTCGTCGTGGCCGCGTGACGAACGATGATTCGAGCGAGCGGCGAGATGAAGCGGTACTCGATGCGAAACCGATCAGGGTTGTAGCCGGGCACATCGGATCCGTGGACCGTCAGCACATAAGGACATTGCGCAAACCGCGTTGCCGCATATGCGAGGAGTCCTGTCGGCACGATGAAATGGCAGTGGATGACGTCGTAGTCTCCAGATCGCGCCATGCGCGCGACACGCGGCAGTGCGGCGAGAACGAACGAGAGCATCTCGTGCGTTTGCGTGGAACCCTGTTGTTTCCGGAGGCATGGCACGCGCAGGATATGCACGCCGTTGCGCGTTTCTTCGCGCGGAAGGCCGCCAAATGCCATTGTGACGACGTCGACGCGATGTTGGCGCGAAACAAAATGCTCGCAGAGGTCCTGGCATACCGGGGCCGCCCCGCCGCCAACGGGCGGATACTCGTAGTTGAGAACGAGGATGTTCATGCCCGTGTCTGGCTGCGATCACTCATCGTGCAACACATACGGCTTCTTGTCCTGCGTTTCGTAATACACGCGGATGATCATTTCCGCGAGGATGCCCATCACGATAAACATCACGCCGAGAATGATCAGCATCGCGGCCAACAAGAGGAGCGGCGTGCGCGTGAGGCCAATCCCCGAAAAGAATTTGAGCCAGAGCGCATACAACGTTGCGGGGGCGGACAACAGAATGCTGATGATGCCGAGGCCGCCGAAGAAGTGGATGGGCCGCGTTTGGTACGACGCCATGAACCGGATCATGACGAGATCGAGGATGACTTTGGCGATGCGTTCGGCCCCGTACTTCGATTTGCCGCGGGTGCGTGCGCGATGGTTGATGGGCATCTCCGTCACTTTGCCGCCGAGCCACGAGCAATAGATGGGAATGAAGCGATGCATTTCGCCATACAGCCGGACGTCCTTGAGCACGCTGCGCCGATAGGCCTTTAACGTGCAGCCGTAGTCGTGCAGATGCACGCCGC
>JAKJDA010000134.1:0-309 GCA_022706165.1 Candidatus Hydrogenedentota bacterium
CGGGGCGTCTTCCGGCGGAACGGAGGCGATCGAGGCGCATAATGCCACGAAATCCTCCTTCAAGGCAGCCACTTCTTCCGTTGGACCAATCATCTTGACGAAAAGAACCTGGCCGGGCAATTCCAAGACAAGGCCGCGCAACGTGTAGTTGGGTTCGGTGGCCCCTTTCATGCCGGTGTAGGAGCCCGTCGTCTCGACCATCGAAGCCGGTTTGCCCATCACCTCGATCGTCGGCAACGCGGCGATCTCGTCGGAGGCGAGATCGGGTTGCCCCATCTGGTTGCGCCAACGGTTGACGTTTGCGGCGAC
>JAKJDA010000134.1:319-7684 GCA_022706165.1 Candidatus Hydrogenedentota bacterium
GCGCCCGACAACGTCGAAATATAGCATTCGACGCGGGGCCGGTCAGGAATGGAAAAATTGGCGAGCCGCATGGACGTGGGCGGAATGTCGGCCCAGGAAGCGGGCTTGGTCCAACGGAAGGGAACCGTCCGCGCATGCGGCGATCCCGCCATGCCCGATGCCTCGATAGGGGGGTGCGCCGCATGAAATCCTTGCGTCGCCGTCCCGTCCGCCGTCGCCAGTGCGGGCGCGGGAACCATCCGCGCTTGCGTAATGGATTTGACGTTGTCGGCATCGCACCCGAGGGAACAGACTACGAGTGCGGACAGCAGGATGCGTGTTTTCATGGCGTCTCCATGGTCCAGTCGTCCGGATCGGAACCCAGCCCAATCGTTATTCACTCACAGCTGCGGCGTGCGCGGGCGAAATCATGGCCTCGGCTTGCTGTGCGAAGGAAGGCCTCTCCGGAAACCGCGCATCGCACGCAAACGGACAGCTTCGCTCGGGTCACGGCGCGATCAGGATTTGGGGGCCTTTCGCAACGGGTTGGGATGGGCAATCTTTTCGGAGAACGACTTGAAGTTGAATTCCTTATACGTCGGACTCTCCGGATTGTGGCATTTCTTGCACGTTTCTTCCTTGGGCGCGCCCGAAAGGACTTGGGGAATGGACTTGTCTGCAAGCGCCTTTTTGGCTGCGGCAAAGTGCGCGGACTCAGGGCCGTGGCAGCTTTCGCACTGGACGCCGTCCTCCATCTTGATGTCCGCCGGGAGTGGCTTGTCTTTCTCATATGCGGTCACGTGGCAGCGCAGGCATTCGGGCGCTTCGGACGGAGCCGTGGCAACGCCCGCTTTTTCGGCGACCGCTTTGGCTTCATCCGTTTTCAACGTCGCGAAGGCTTTGGCATGTTTCGATTCCTGCCACTTCGTCCACACTTGCCCCTCATCGGCTTTGTTGTGGCACATCTTGCACTTGGCGGCGCCGACGTACGTGGCGCCGTCGTCGGCGTGCGTGGCGACGACCAAGAACGCGGCAAGCAACATGGACACACATACGGCGACACCCAAGCGCACCTTTCGGTTCATTTCTAGTTCCTCCATTCGCGGCATCGGAACCGCTGGCTATTGGCGACATTATAGAGCATGAGTGTCCAAAAGAAAAGTCCCGGCTCCCGATTCATTTTGGACGCAGGACCACGATTGTAGGCAGACCGACGGCGCGGAAGCGGTCGAGAATTTCCTTGTGCGGCGGATCGTCGGGAGACTCTGCCTGGTATTTGATTTTGACGTAGCGATCGAGACGGCGGACAACTTCAGGGTCTTTGAAGGTGGTCTCGTTCATGATTTGACAGTTCTTGCACCAGGTGGCCCAGAAATCGATCACCACGGGTTTCTTCTCGGAAGCGGCGCGGGCAAGACCTTCTTCGAGCGACGAGGTCCAGCCGTGTGTTTCGAGGGCGGCGACGCTTTGGGCCACGTGCGTGGTTTCGGAAGTGCGGGCGGTGAACAGACTGTAGGACAGGTAGCCGTAGTATCCGGCGAGGAGCAGGATAAAAACGCCGAAGGCATATTTGACGCGCTCCATCCATTTGCCGGGCTTGGGCAGAAAGGAAAGACCGGCTCCCGCGAAGGGCCAGGGCAAGGCCATGCCCACGCCCAACAGGAAGGGAAGCAGCAACGCGGCCGACGACCCCTTGGCGTACAGGTCTTGCGAGAAAAGAAGGACGGCGATCACGACGGGCGCCACGCACGCGCCCGCGAGTAGCGCGGATATCCCCCCCATGAAAAACGCGACGGGATAGCTGCCGCCTTCTTTTTTCTTGAGGCCGATCTTGGCTTGAAAGCGGGTGAAATCAATTAGGAACAGGTCGAACATGGCCAAGGCGAGCGCGACAAACACGACGGCGATCGCGCCGTTGAACCAAGGCGAGGCGTTGATCGCGCCAAAGGTCTTTCCGGCGATCACGACGATCAGTCCGAGCGCGCCGTAGACGAGAGCGATGCCGCCGCCATACACCGCGCCCAAAGCGAAGCCGCGTCCGCGCGAACTGGCGCGTGCGCCGGCGCCGATGATCGCGATGTTGATGGGAATCAACGGCAACACGCACGGCGTCAGGTTCAGCGCGAGACCGCCGATCAACGTCAAGAGGATCACCGTCGCGATGCTGCGTCCCTCAAACAAGCCCGTCGCCGATCGCCCTCTCCCCGATTCCGCGTCCTCGAGGAAGCGCAAGAATTCGGAGGCGGTCATGAAACTTCCGACGCTCATCGTCTCGAAACGTTCGAGTCGTTCTTTCCAGGCGCCGGGGGAAGGCTCCGCGACCGGCGTCGTTGGCGCTTCGGACCGCCCCGTTTCGGCGGGCGCGGCGGAAAGGGGCTGATCGAACAGTTCCGGGCGCTGTGGCGTCACGGCGCGATCAGGCGGAACGACGTTCACCGCGATCGACACGGGGACGGTTTTGGGCGGGGCGCAGGTGCGATCGTTGCAGGCCTGGTAGCGCAGCGCGCCCGTTGCCAGATATGCGCCGGGAGCCAGGTCCTTGGCAAGGGCCAGCTGCACTCGCATCACAAACTCGCGATCGTACACGGCGACAGGCGTGGAGGAGAACGAGAACGTGACGCGCTTGGCCTCGGGGTACGCGATGCGCTCGACCGTAATGCCTGCGGGAGGCGTCACGGTGAGTTCGGTGGGTATCAGAAATGCCTCCAGCGGCGCGTTGGAGTTGGTATGCCAGCCTTCGGGAAGGGTGGCGACGATGGCGACGTCGAGGCGGGAGCCTGGGTGAGCGGCGTCGGTTTGCGTAACCGCTTCGACGCGCATCGCCGGGGAAGATGACTGCGCTTGCACGGGACGGTCCAGCAGCCCCGCGCCTATCAACGCGATCAATCCGACGAGGATCCATGTGCGCATTCGTGCGTCCTCCCGTTGGCTTTTTCCAACGCTTGCGCCAGCGCCTCGGGCGTAGCCAGCGGCGGCAGGCACGTGAAATCGCTGCATACAAGCGCCGTGGCCGCGCCGCGTTGCATGGCGTTGACGGCGGCCCATGGCCTGCGCCGCGACGCAACCGGGTCATCGTCTTCAGCATCCGCCAAGGCCACTACTTTATTCGGAAGAAAATGCTCGTGCAATGCGCGCACCATGCGCTGGACGTCGGCGCATGAGCGCGGTCCGACCAGCACGATTTCCGTCGGGGGATGCAGATATTGGTCTGCCGCGCAGAGCATGCGGCCCATGGCTTGCGGAACCGTTTCAAGCAGGGCCGCATTTTGTTCGAGCACGATTTCCGCCGTTTTCCGGTATTCGGCGTTATCAAAATAGGCGGCCAGGCGCAGCAGGAGCGTCGCCGCCGCCGCGTTGCCAGAAGGTTCGGCCGTATCGTAGACCGGTTTGAGTCGCGCGATAAGGTCCTCTTGGCCGTGGGGCGCGCTGAAAAAGCCGCCTGCCTCCCGATCCCAAAACAACGCGATCATGCGATCGGCAAGCAGCTTGGCCTCGCGCAGCCAACGCGCATCGAACTCGGTCTCGTACAGGTCAACCAAAGCCGAAGCGACCTGGGCATAGTCGTCCAGGAAGCCCGGCGCGCTTGTCGCGCCATCGCGATAACTGCGCGCCAGCAGTCCATCGTGACGCAAGCGTTCGAGCGTGAACCCGGCGGCGCGCCGGGCCGCTTCGGCATACCGTGGCTCGTGGAGTGCCTGCGCGCCGCGCGCGAACGCCGCGATCATCATTCCATTCCAGGAAGCGATCGCTTTGTCGTCTCGTCCTGGCCGGGCGCGTTGGGCGCGGACGTTGAAAAGGCGCGTCCGCATCGGCTCCAGCGCTGCCTCCAGCGCGGTCGCCTCCATCCCGCAAAAAACGGCTTCGTGCGGGTCGATGGGCCATGCCCGGCGCAGGATGTTCATGCCCGCGTGGCGCGTTTCGGGCGAATCGAAATTTCCCTCGGGGCGCACGTTATAGCAATGGGCGAAAAGCGCCGCATCGTCCTTGCCGAGAACGGCGTCCAATTCATCGCGCTTCCACAGATAGAACATCCCTTCCTGTCCGTCGCTGTCTGCGTCTTCGCTGGAAAAGAAACCGCCTTCCGGAGAAATCAGATCGCGCAGGACATACCGAAAAATTCCTTCCGCCGTCTCCCGGAAAAGCGATTTTTTCGTGCATTGGTATCCTTCGAGATATGCTGCCGCGAGTTGCGCATTGTCGTAGAGCATTTTTTCAAAGTGGGGAACATGCCATGCCGCGTCGACCGCATACCGGTGGAAGCCGCCGCCAAGATGGTCGTGAATGCCTCCGCGCGCCATGGCTTCCAAGGTGGACGAGGCCATGGCGAGAGCATGGGAATCTCCGTGACGCCAGGCGTGGCGCAACAGCGTCGCGATCGATGCCGGCGCGGGAAATTTCGGCGCGCCGCCCCAGCCGCCATGTTCGGGGTCGAAGCTCATGGACAGCGCCGCCGCCGCATGGCGGATCAGATCGGGGCGTATCGGCGCGCTTTCCTCGGGTCGCCCCGCTCCGCCGAGGCGAAGGCATTCGGTAAGTTGCCGCGCATTGCCGCGAATGAAGTCGCGTTGTTCTCGCCACGCCTTCGCCAATGCGCGGAGCACGGTCTGGAAGCCTGGGCGCCCATGCTGATCGGACGGAGGGAAATACGTGCCGCAGTAGAACGGCATCCGCTCCGGCGTCAGGAACACCGACATGGGCCATCCGCCGTTTTGCGTCGTGAGTTGCACCGCGCTCATGTAGAGCTCGTCGAGATCGGGCCGCTCTTCTCGATCAACCTTGATGCTGACGAAATGCGCGTTGAGCAGCGCCGCGGTGTCCTTGTCTTCAAAGGACTCTCGTTCCATGACATGACACCAGTGACACGCGGAGTAGCCGATGGACAGGAAAATGGGCTTGTCCTCGCGCTCCGCTTTTCGCAGCGCTTCTTCGCACCACGGAAACCAATCCACGGGATTGTGCGCATGTTGCCGCAAGTAGGGGCTTGTCGCACGGGCAAGCCGATTCGGCGGCGTGTTGTTTCGAGCGGCGCGCATGCGGGCCTCCTCCTGGCGTCTATGGGTTGCCATGCAAAGACGATCGCCTTTCTCGATGATAACACCTGCGCCGGGCGGCGCATTCGTGGGGCGTCACGAAGTTGAGCCCCGTGGGGCGTGCGGATACTATGATGCGGATCGCACGTTGCCGGATTGCACGGCATAATGGATTTTTCTGTTTTGTTTCGGGGCGTTCATGTCGTTGCAGAGCCAAAATCAGCCTGTGCCGTTTCAGGAGGCGCTCGCCTACCAGAGCGCCGCGCTGCAGGGCGTTTCGCGCACGTTTGCCCTCACGATCCCGCAATTGCCGGAGTCGGTGCGCATCGTCGTCGGCAATGCGTACCTTCTGTGCCGGATTGCCGACACGATTGAAGATTGCGTTTCCCTGAATCCAGACGAGAAGCGTCGTTTTGCGGAGCGTTTTGTCGACGTCGTGGCGGAGCGCGAGTCGCCGGAACGCTTCGCGGCGGAACTCGCGCCCCGTCTGATCGAAGGAGTCCTTGACGCCGAGCGCGACCTTGTCGCCCATACGCCGGCGGTGGTTGGACTGACGCATGCCTTCGCGCCGGAAGACCGCGCCGCGATCGCCCGGTGCGTGCGGGTGATGGCGGAAGGCATGGCGCGCTTTCAAGAAGGCGCGTTCGCCCACGGCCTCGACGATCAGCAACACCTCGACGACTACTGCTATTACGTCGCGGGTGTTGTGGGCGAAATGTTGACCGATCTCTTTTGCCACCACTCGCCGTCCATCGCCAAAAAGCGCGCCGCGCTCAAGGCCTTGGCGGTGTCGTTCGGACAAGGCTTGCAAATGACGAACATTCTCAAGGACGTGTGGGACGACAAAAGGCGCAACGTCTGCTGGCTGCCCGCATCGATCTTTCGCCGGGAAGGGTTCGATCTGAGCCGCCTTACGCCTGAGCAACGCGACGAAGCCTTCGAAAAGGGCCTCGGGCATGTGATTGCAACGGCGCACGGACACCTGCGCAACGCGCTCGACTACACCCTCCTCATTCCGCGATCGGAACAAGGCATACGCCAGTTTTGTCTGTGGGCGCTGGGCATGGCCGTGCTGACGCTGCGCCAGATCGACCGGAAACGCGACTTCGTCTCCGGCGCCGACGTGAAAATTTCGCGGCGCACCGTCAAGGCCGTCGTGCTGGCCTCGCGTTTGTGCGGCCGCAGCAATTGGGCGTTGCGGCGGTTGTTCGCCTGGGCCGCCGCGGGCCTGCCGCGCTCCACATGAGACGCCCCGCGCGCCTCTCCGGATAGACCGAACAATATTCCATATATAGTATCGGGGTTAATTAGTATTGATGTTTTCGGGAGCCCTGCCGCGCACGGCCTTTGCCAGCGCCGCAGGGAGAGTCCCCAGGTTCGCGAGCAGCAGATAGAGAATCATCAAGAAATGCGGCATCGTGACCATCAATTCGGTCCGGAAGATGGCCTGGCCGGACGGGGCGACGGGTAGATAGGCCGCCGGAATAAGCGTGAGCGCGGTCAGAAGATACGGCACGACATGCGCCTTTCGGCCTATGCTTCGACGGCACGCATTGATGCTGGCGGTTAGAAAGACGATGATGACCACATCTGCGGCCGTCCACGCAGATGCCTGGATGCGCGTCCAAAAAAGATACGCCTCGGGAGAGAAGTGGCCCCCTATCCAGCGAATGAGGTCACCCATTGGCGCAGCCTTTTTCCGGCAAGGCGCTTCGCAGAAGCGAATAGCTTCGGATCAGCGCCCACGCGGCAACCCATTCCACGAATATCCACACGATTCCCGCGACTCTCAGGTAGAGCATCACCGCGTTCCGGAAGGGCTCATCCTGCAACCGCGCGCTCACGTACCAGGCAGGAGCCATTCCAAGCGCCGGCGCCAAGGCCTCGGATGTCTGTGACGTCAGCGCTATCCCGATTGCAAGCCCCAGTAAAATCGCCCCTGCCATTGGCGTCGATCCCGGCATTCGCGGCGGCGCGCTACCCAGCAGACGGCGTAAAGCCCCATAGGTCCGGCATCCGTGATACACAATCGCTGCCTCGAGAAGCACTCATCCCGTGCAGAACGACACCCAAATGAGGTGATGAAGGCTCGCTTGCCGAAGCCATAACCCCTGGAGAAGGGCTTCTTCCTCCGTTCCGAGGGGGAGAGACATGGTCTGAAGGGCGCTGTGCGGGTTCCCGATAGCGTTATGGGCGAGGACGATGCCAAGGAGCAGCCCAATCGCCGCCGCGCCCCCGGCGATCCGCCGTACGTCTGCGTGATCGATCCGCAGGCGGGAAGCGTGCGGCCTTTCCTGTACATGCCGCCGCGCTGCCAAGACAACGGCCAGGATAGTGCCCTCTGCCGCCAGCCAGA
>JAKJDA010000135.1:0-3901 GCA_022706165.1 Candidatus Hydrogenedentota bacterium
TCGCTGCACGCCGTCACATAATCCGCCACTTCCGCCCCAAAACGATGCCGGATCGTCGCAATCGTCGCCTGCCCCCCCTGGTCCTCCCCGGCATCGTGCAACAATGCTGCGATGACCTGCGGCTCCGCGCCGCCATGCTCGCCGACCAAAGCTGCCACCGCCATCAAGTGCGTGATATACGGCGCGCGCCCGCCCTTACGCATCTGCGCGCGATGCAGATCATGAGCAAACGCGAACGCATCAACAAGATTTTGCGAATAGGCCATGCCCCTCCTGCGCATGCCGCCCGCCACTCTCGCGATCCGGCGGCGTTCCTTCCCCGGCAAGCCCCCAAAAACCGGCCCCTATTCCCCCGTCAGCGACGAACGCTTGGGTTTGGCGACGCGCCCCGCCGGCATTTCGAGAAGATCCTTCACGCAATCAAACAGCTCGGCAATATGGAAGGGTTTCTTGAGATAGTGATCAAAACCATAGTCGGCCAACCCAGAGGCCGCCTCCTCGTCCAAATAACCGGAAATGGCGAGAATGCGCGTACTGCGGGTCTCCGGACGGGATTTCACGCGCTCCGCAACCATGCGTCCATCCATGTCGGAAAGGTGAATGTCGAGAATAATCAGGTGGGGATTGTGCTCCACCACCTGCGCGCCCGCATCGAATCCAGTCGATGCCGTATATATTTCATAATTGCCGTTTTTCGCCAACGCAGCGGGAATCGTGTCCAAATAATAGGGATCGTCGTCCACCACCAAAATGCGCTGCTCGCCCTCCTCCAGGCGCGCCAATGGAATTCCATGGCTCAACATAAAGCGCCGCAAACTCTCGTATGGTATGCGGCGGTCTCCGCCCGGACCGAGCCGATACCCCTCGATCTGACCTAGGTCAAACCACCTCGAAACCGTGTCGGGAGAAACACCACATATGTGCGCCACTTCTCCGCTCGTAAACACTTTGTTCTTCATATCTGCCATATCACCGCCTCGACCTGCTGGTCAGCGTTGCCCTTCCCTCACACCATAACCATGCTAGCACGCAGTTCCACTCGAATCAAGAATATTGTAACGCATGGAGTTATGGCAAATCACGCCGCCGCGCCGCCGGATTCCTCCCGCCAAGACAGCCAGGAGAAAGCGTTTTTTCCGACGTGTTATCGTGCAGGGCGGAAAATGCGGGTTATAGGACTTGACGCGCCAGCACCTTGCCGTCTAGCCCCACGACGATCGTGTCTGCGGGAATCCGGACGCCTGCCATCGCCATGGCGTTGCGAATGATGACAGGAAGTCCTTGGCAACACGGCACCTGCATCACGATCACCGTCACGCCGCGAATGGAAGATTGGGAGAACATGTCCGCAAAACGCAGCGTATACGCCTCGGGGTCGTCAAATTTCGGACATCCGACCAAGGCGACCTTGCCCCGCAAAAATTCCTCGTGATACGCCGCATAGGCGAAAGGCACGCAATCCGAGGTGACCGCAAGATGCGCGTTCTGTAAAAACGGCGCATCCGGAGGAACCAACCGTATCTTGATGGGCCAATGACTCAACGCGGATGGAATGTCCGCAGCATCGCGCCGCGCCGGCCCCTCGGCGCGATCGAACACCTGTACGCGCGCGGACGGACAGGCCGACTCGGGCTCCCTGCGGGCTGAAGCGGACCGAAGATGCGCCTCGACGGCCTTCTCGTCAAACGATTCCGCCGCGCGTTCGACAATCCGCAAGGCGCCCGTCGGACAATCGCCAAGACACGCCCCCAGTCCATCGCAGAACTTCTCCGCAACGAGACGCGCCTTGCCATCAACAATCTCAATGGCTCCCTCGTGACATGCCGGCACGCATTTGCCGCAACCGTTGCAAAGAATTTCGTCTATTTCAATGATGGTGCGTTTGGTGTGCATACAATCCTCTCGCATAACAACGCATCGCGCCACGCAACGTCTGAACCTGTGCCGACAAACCATAATCTATGCGCTTGTACGAGGCAACACGGCCCATCCGCCCCGCATTCCGCGACGGCACCGTCGAGGAGGGGGGGGAGAATCCGGCTATGCCAGGAATTTGAGAATCGAGTCAACGGCAAGCCCTTCCGACCCGTCGCTGCGCGTGTAGGACGCGATCTGCCCGATGCCATTGCCGCCGGATGCGCTCATGGCGACGTTGCGATAGAATAGGCTCAACGAGGCGATATTGGCATCGCGCAGGGTGGTGACGGAACCATCCCCTTTGAGCAGCAAGAGCTTGTCGAAATCGTGGTCGGCGTTCTATCGGATTTATCGGTGCAATCGGACGATTGCTTTAGCGCACACAGAAAGAGGCCCCAGGCCATACGCCTGAGGCCTCTTGGAGAGGACATTTCCTTGGTTCCGCGGATGCGCGGTCCCGAAAAGAAGATTATTCTTCCGTGGTCACGGAATCGTAGAAGGCGACATAATCGGTCGGCGTAGCGCCATCCAGAAACGAGATGGCCGATCGCGGATGCATGTTCAATTGGCCGGTGATCATGTAGGGAATGTCGTATCCCCAGGAAATTTCCTTGCGCAGCGGCACGATATGCTCCTGAATGCATTGCAGGATGGGACGCACGCGAAATTTCGGGTTCTTCAAAAAGCCCAGCAGCAGCTCCGTCGGGCAATTGCCCGCGCCGCGCCCAAGACCCGACACGGTGGCGTCGAGATAACTGGCGCCCAGAATGAGCGCCTCGATCGTGTTGGCATAGGCAAGCTGGCAGTTGTTGTGCGTGTGGATGCCCACCTGCTTGCCCGACGCCCAGGCGTACTTCAGATATTTGCGCGTCAACGCTTGGACCTCTTCCGAGTAGAGTGAACCGAAACTGTCGACGAGGTATATCACGCCCACCTCGGTCTGGCAAAGAATCTCGAGCGCCTCTTCCAATTCCTGCTCGTGCACGACAGAGATCGCCATCAGATTGAGCGTGGTCTCGTAACCCTTATCGTGACAGGCCTTGATCATGTCCACCGCGGAAGGAATCTGATGGATGTACGTCGCCACGCGGATCATGTCGATCACGCTCTGGTCCTTCGGCAAAATATCCGTATGATAGTCCGTGCGCCCTACGTCCGCCATGACCGACAACTTCAGGTCCGCGTCGTTATCGCCGACAATCCGGCGCAAATCGGCTTCACTGCAGTGTTTCCAACAACCATACTCCGCCGGGGGATAGGCATCCTTCGAACCCTTGTAGCCCATCTCCATGTAGTCCACCCCGGCGGCCACGCACGCCTGATAAATCGCGCGGACAAAATCGTCGTTGAACCGGCAGCTGTTGACCAACCCCCCGTCCCGAATCGTGCAATCCAATACCTTGATGTCCGGCCGATACGTCAGCCAAGACCCCTTTTTCTCAGGCAGAACTACATCCACGTGCTTCGCCATCCCTTCTTCTCCCGCGCGGCCGCCGCTCCGCCGGCAACGCCTTGTTTGCCCTTGCCGCCTGTATACTGCCAAAGCAGTCGAGAGCCTGAACGCAACACCCTGAAAAAATATCCGAAACGAACGTCCAACGACTTGGCCGACTCTACAGCCGCGCGTATCCTAGCGCACGCCCCCGCGAGGAAACAAGAGGGGGAAGATCAGAAATTTCCCCTCTTTGCGCCCGGTCTCTGTGCGGGAAGGGTTCCCTCCCAAAACATCCACGATGACCATTTTCGGGCGCCATTTCGCTTGGCATTGTGACGCGAAGGGGCGTGACGCAATCCTCGATGGTCTACCAATCCGGCGCTAAATATGCTATATAAGTGCGTTGTATCGTAATTTTCCGGCGCGTCCGTCATGATTGTCCTCGTTTTTTGGAAGGAACGAAACAAAGGGGCTGTCGAACATGAAACGCGAGCGTATCGTGGTGACGCACGGCCCCGGCCAAGGCGAAGAGTTCGAGTTGATCGGCTC
>JAKJDA010000135.1:3911-7550 GCA_022706165.1 Candidatus Hydrogenedentota bacterium
TTGCAGGTCTCCCGAAAACATGCCGTCATTCAGCAAACGCCAAACGGCACCATCATTCGAGACCTGGGCAGCGGCAATGGCACGTACGTCGACAATCGCCGCATTCTGGAATATCGCCTGACCCCGCAAGATATCATCCGCATCGGACCGGCGGAACTCCGGTATGAAGTGGCCGAAAAAGATGTGGAACCCCGGGGGCGCGATACCGCCATCCGGTTTCAGCACGACGAAGTCCGATCGGGCGCGTTGCATGCGCAGGCGGCGGAGAACTTGCACAAAACCCTGTTCGAAGCGCCGCGGGAATCGGAGGACACGCTGCCGATCCGGCGCATGCAGAAACGGCTGGCGGCGATTTACGAGGCGAACCAGATCATCTCCAGCGAACGCGATCTGAAGCGGTTGTTCGCGCGCGTGATGGAACAGGTCTTGTCGCTCGTGCCGGCGCACAATGGAGTCATTCTGCTCAAGGACGACCGGACCGGGGAAATCGTCACCGAATACGTTCATTCCGGCGAGGGAGGCCCCGTCGTGGTCAGCACGACCATCGTGTCGCGGGCCCTGGAACGCGCCGAGGCGGTCCTCACACACAACGCCGCCAACGACGATCGCTTCGAGTCGGGCGCGAGCATCATCGCGCAAAACATCGCATCGGCCATGTGCGTCCCCCTGATGCATCAGCACGAAACGTTGGGCGTGATCTATGTGGATACGCGCGGCGCACGCAATGCCTTCGCCGACAGCGATCTACAGTTGTTGAGCGCGCTGGCGGCTCCGGCCAGCATCGCCATCAAGAACGCGCAGTATGTGGCGCGCGTGGAACGGGCCTATCAAGACACGCTCGTGGTCCTCGCCAATGCGATCGAACTGCGCGATCATTACACCGTCGGACATACGTGGCGCGTCACGAATTTCGCGGCGGAAATGGCGCGAACGCTGGGCTGGGACGAAGAGCGTCTTCGCGTATGCCAGATGGGCGGCGTGTTGCACGACATCGGCAAGATCGCCGTTCCGGACGCGGTGTTGCGCAAGCCGGGCGGCCTTGCGGAGGACGAGTTCGCGCAGATGAAAGTGCATCCGGAACGGGGGGCGCGGCTCATGCAGGACGTGGAGAGCCTCGCGCCGTTGATTCCGTATGCGCTGTATCATCACGAGCGCTACGATGGCAACGGGTATCCGTTTGGCTTGGCGGGCGAGAACATCCCGCTCGAGGGAAGGTTGCTGGCGGTGGCGGACACGTTCGACGCAATGACGAGCAACCGCCCGTATCGCAAGGGGCTCGATCCGGAGATCGCTCTGGCCGAATTGGAGCGGGGCAAAAACACGCAGTTCGACCCGGCTTGCGTGGATGCGTTGCTCACGGCCTATCGCGAGGGTCGCATCGACCGCATCTTGCAGGAGTATTTCAAGAAGGAAGAAAAAAGCATCGCCTGCCCCTTCTGCAGCACCTACCTTCCCACGCCCAGCGGCGCGAAAGTGGGCGACGCGTTCAGTTGCAGCGTGTGTCACCGCCGCATTCGTCTGTGTTTCCGCAATGACGCCTATTTCGGCGAACTCCTCACGGTCAACGACCGCGACGCTTCCTTCTCTCCCAATCCGGAAGAATAGCCTTGCCGTGCCCGTCTGGGCCCATCCATGCTATCCTTACGCGCGTATGGACACGACAGAGATCGCAACAGGCTGGGAACGCATTGACATCGCCGGACGGCCTTCGGAGCGCGTCAGTCCGGAGGCGTTTCTCGCTTCCTTCGACATCGCGCGGGTTCCGACGGAATGCGGCTGCTACCTGATGGAAGATGAACGCGGCCACGTCATCTACGTCGGCAAGGCGAAGAACCTGCGCGCCCGCGTGCGAGCCTATATCACCGAGCGGGACAGCCGGTACAGCGTCAAGTTTCTGATGCAACGCGTTGCGCGCATCGACTTCCTTGTCACCGCGACCGAAAAAGAGGCGCTTCTTCTCGAGAACAGCCTCATCAAGAAACACCGACCGCGCTACAACGTCCATCTCAAGGACGACAAAACCTACGTCAGCTTGCGGCTCGATCGGCGCCATGATTTTCCCCGACTGACCGTCACGCGAAAACCGCGCAAGGACGGCGCAACCTATTTCGGGCCCTATGCGAACGCGCAAGCCGTGCGCGAAACCATGAAGCAGTTGCAGCGCATCTTCCCGTTGCGGCTTTGTTCGGACGCAACCCTCAGAAATCGGACGCGGCCATGCCTGTATTATCAGATGAAACAATGCGCCGCGCCCTGTGTCGGCTACATCACCCAGGAGGAGCACCGCGAGATCGCCGAACACGTGGCGACCGTCCTGGAAGGACGTAGCGCGGACGTCGAGCGACGCATGCGCCGCCAGATCAAGGAACTCGCCGATCGCCTTGAATTCGAGAAGGCGGCCGTGTGGCGCGACCGCCTGGATTCCCTGCGCAAAACGCTGGAACGGCAGCGCACTGTCCAGGCCGCGGGCGGAGCCGACCGCGACGTCATCGGCATCTACGCGCACGGGCGATTCAGCGAAATACAAATCCTGTTCTTTCGCGGCGGCAGTTTGCAGGGAGGGCGCTCGGTCTCGTTCAACCGCCGGGAAATGCCGATCGAAGAAACCCTGAGCTCTTTCCTGCTGCAGCACTATTCGGAAGCGCCCAGCCTGCCCCCGGAAATATTGACGCCCATGCCGTTGGACGACGCCAAAACCCTCGAGGAAATTCTCTCGGAACTGCGCGGCGCGAAGGTCTCCGTAGCGGCTCCACTGCGCGGCGAGAAAAGGGCGCTCATCGACCTCGCCGGGCGCAATGCCCAAAGCAATTTCGAGAAAAAACGTCTTGCGGAAAAGGCAAACGCCGATCTGCTCGATCAAATCCGCGAAAAACTATCGCTTTCCAAAGCGCCGCAGCGCATCGAGTGCTTCGACATCTCGACCCTCCAAGGAGTCAAGCCGACGGGATCGATGGCTGTGTTCGAAGGCGCAGCCCCATGCACGGCGCGATACCGCCGTTTCTCGATCAAACAGGTGAAGGGCCAGGACGATTTCGCGATGATGCGCGAGGTGTTGTTGCGGCGATTCCGGCGGGCGATCGAAGAAAACGACCTGCCCGATCTCGTGCTTATCGACGGCGGCAAGGGCCAGTTGCATGTCGCAACGACGGCGTTGCGCGATCTCGGCATCGCCAATCTCGATGTCATCAGCATCGCGAAATCGCGCGCGCTCGACGGAGGGCTCCATTCGCCGGAGCGTTTTTTCGCGCCGGGGCGCAAGGACCCGATCGTGTTGCCGCAACATTCGCCGGTGGTTCTCTTCTTGGCGCGCATCCGCGACGAAGCCCACCGTCTCGCCGTCGCCTATCACCGGAAACGCCGCGACCGCGCCACGCTGCGATCGCCGCTGCTCGACGTGCCGGGCATCGGCCCCAAACGCGCCAAGGCCCTGTTGACGGCCTTCGGATCGGTCGCGGCAATCGCCGGCGCCTCGCTGGAAGCCCTTGCCGCAACGCCGGGATTTGACATTGCCCGGGCGAAAGTGGTTAAGGATCATCTGGTGCATACAGAGACCGCGCCGGGGAAGGAGAAAGGCTGACGATGCTTACCGCGGCATTTATCATCGGCGGACTGGCCTTGTTGGCGTACGGGTACTGGGTC
>JAKJDA010000136.1:0-4115 GCA_022706165.1 Candidatus Hydrogenedentota bacterium
TGTCGGCGTGAACCGCGACATTCTCGGCGCGGGCATGGGCTGTAAGTGCATTTTCAACACGGACGTGTTTTGCTTCGCGTCCCCCTTTCACGACGGCGCCATCCCTTCGCGATTGCTTCATCCGCGGCGCGTATTGCGCGGCGTGCATCAGGGCGTGAAGGATGGCGGCAACCAGAGCGGCATCCCCGATCTCAATGGCGCCATCGTTTTTCATGAACGATTCCTCGGCAAGCCGCTGGTTTTTTGCGGCACAGCGGGGCTTATTCCGACTGTCGTCGCGGGCAAGCCGAGTCACGAAAAAGGCGCACGGGCAGGCGACTGCATCGTGATGTGCGGCGGACGCATCGGCAAAGACGGCATTCACGGCGCGACGTTTTCCTCGGAAGAACTGCACGAAGGTTCGCCCGCTACCGCCGTGCAGATTGGCGACGCGATCACGCAAAAGAAGATGGCCGATTTTCTGCTCGAAGCGCGCGACCTTGGTCTGTATACCTGTGTGACCGACAACGGCGCGGGCGGCCTGTCGTCGAGCGTAGGCGAAATGGCGCGCGTCCCTGGCGGCGCCGCTATTCATCTGGACAAGGCTCCGCTGAAGTACCCCGGTCTTGCGCCGTGGGAAATTTTCTTGTCGGAGGCGCAGGAGCGGATGACGTGTTCCGTATCGCCCGACAAACTCGATGCCTTCATAACGCTCGCAAGACGTCGCGCCGTGGAGGCGACGGTCCTCGGCACGTTCACCGACAACGGTCGTCTCGAGTGCTATTACGAGGACAAGCTAATCGCGTCGCTTGATATGGATTTTCTGCACGACGGCCTGCCGCGCATGGACTTGACCGCCGTGTGGACAGCGCCCAAGACGGAGACCGTCGAGGTTGTTGGCAGTGCAGACCTCGCCGACGATTTGAAGGCCGTGCTCGCCTCGTTGAACGTGTGCAGCAAAGAAACCTTCGTGCGCATGTACGACCACGAAGTGCTGGGGCAGAGCGTTCTCAAGCAATTCCAAGGCGTGATGCATGACGGTCCCGGCGATGCGGGCGTGATTCGCCCTGTGCCGGGTTCGCACAAAGGCATCGCAATCGGTTGCGGCATTGTTCCGAAATACAGCGATCTCGACACGTATTCGATGATGGCGTGCGCGATTGACGAGGCCGTGCGCAACTTGATTTGCGTCGGCGCGGAGATGGGCACGATTGCCGGGCTCGACAACTTCTGCTGGCCCGACCCGGTCCAGAGCGAGAAGACGCCGGACGGCGAATACAAGCTCGCGCAGCTTGTGCGCGCATGCGAGGCGCTGTACGACGTCTGCGTCGCGTACGGCATCCCGCTGATCTCCGGAAAAGACAGCATGAAGAATGACTACAAAATCGGCGCGACAAAGATATCGATTCCGCCCACGGTCTTGTTCACGGCGGCATCGGTGCTTGAAGATGTGCGCAGGGTTGTGTCGATGGATGTGAAACGTCCAGGCGACCTCGTGTATGTCCTCGGCGTGACAAAGGACGAGATGGGCGGCAGCGAATTTTTGGCGATGCGCGGTCAACTCGGCGGCGTTCCGCCCACTGTGGACACGGGAAAATTTCTCGATCTTTACCGCAAGCTTTCCGCCGCGATGAAGCAAGAGTTGGTGGCGTCGTGTCATGATTGTTCCGACGGCGGATTGGGCGCGACGATCGCGGAGACGGCCTTCGCGGGCGGATACGGGATTGTTGCAGACCTGAGCGCGCTGGGCGTCGCGAATGCGGCGGTCGCGTTGTTCAGCGAATCGCAAGGCCGCTTCGTCGCGACGGTGCGCGCGAAGGACCAAGAGGCCTTCGAGAAAACCCTGGCGGGTTCCGCTTGCCGCCGCGTCGGCAACGTGACCGCGGAGCCGTCGCTGCGATTGACATTGCCCGGCGGCATTTGTTGCGACGCGCCTCTTGCGGAACTCAAAGAGGCTTGGCAGAAAACGCTGCGCTGGTAGCGCGCTATAGAGGTGATTCGGTGAACGTACGAGCGCTCATTCTTACGGGCTTCGGCATCAACTGCGACGCGGAGACGCAGGTGGCGTTTGAACGTGCAGGCGCGCTTGCCGAGCGCGTGCATCTGAACGATCTGATCGAGGCGCCCGAGCGCTTCCGCGATTTCCAGATCATGGCCATTCCCGGAGGATTTTCGTTCGGCGACGATGTCGCATCCGGCAAGGTCCTCGCGAACCGCCTGCGTTATCGGCTGGGCGATCCGCTCAAGCGGTTTATCGCCGACGGCAAGCTGATGATCGGCATCTGCAACGGTTTCCAGGTGATGGTGAAGATGGGCATACTCCCGATGTTCGACGCCCATTTTCGGCAAGATGTTACGCTTACCCACAACAATTCCGGGCGTTTCGAGGATCGTTGGGTGAACCTTGTGAGCGCCCACGGCAATCGCTGCATCTGGACGCGCGGCATCGATGCCATCGAACTCCCAGTGCGTCATGGCGAAGGCAAGTTCATTCCTGCGGATGAAACCGCGCTGCGCCGCTTGTGGGACAACGGTCAAGTCGCGATACAGTACGCGACAAAAAGCGGCGCACTCGCCAATGGCGCGTTCCCGCAAAATCCCAATGGATCGGTGGACGACATCGCGGGCATATGCGATCCGACCGGGCGCGTCTTCGGCCTGATGCCGCATCCCGAGGCATTCATCGAACGCACCAACCATCCCGAATGGACGCGTCTTGCTCTTCCCGAAGAGGGCGCGGGCCTGCGTATCTTCAAAAACGCCGTTGACTATGTGCAACGCCTTTAGGCCCTTTTCTCGCCGCTACTCGGGCGGAAAATGCGAAAACCGCTCGGTCGGCTGGGAAACGGAAAATTGCGCGTGCGGGTCTTGGTGCGATATACTGTACGTTCTTGACTAGCAGGGCATTTGAACCGGAAAGCGAGCGCTGATGATCCGCAGCATGACAGGATTTGGCAAAGCCGCATGCGATGTAAACGGCAGAACCGTCTCGGTTGAGGTGAGTTCGGTCAACCATCGTTACCTGGATTGCAGCGCCCGTGTGCCGATGGCGTGGGTCGCGCTCGAACCCGTTGTGAAACAAGTGGTTCGGGAGCATCTGTCGCGCGGCAAAGTCAATGTGACGGTGAACCGGAAACGGGCGCAGACGACCGGCCAGGCGGTCCGGCTTGACCGAGAATTGGCGCGGCAATATGTGGATGCGTCCAAAGAACTTGGGCAATTGCTGGGCGCCTGCGAACCGTTGTCGCTGAGCGTTTTGGCGCAGATGGACGGCGTCTTTTTTCAGGAAGAAGAAGACGAGGACTTGGAGACCGCGAAGGAACTGGTGACGGCCGTGGTCGGCGAGGCCTTGAAAAAGCTGGACGCCATGCGCGCACAGGAGGGCCAGGCGCTTGCGGATGATTTGCGCCTCCGCCTGAGCCATATGCGCACGGTGTTGGCTTCTATCGAAGAACGATTGCCCGCGCTGAACGAGCGATACGAGACGCGTCTCCGCACGCGCATTGAAGAATTGAAGAGCGACCTCTCGCTGACCGAGGAACGCATCGCGCTCGAGGTTGCCTTGATGGCCGAGAAGGGCGATGTGACGGAAGAGGTCGTGCGCCTCCGAACGCACTTGGATCATGCCGAGGAATTGCTGTCTTCCGGAGAGGCGGTGGGGCGACGTCTGGACTTTCTCGCTCAAGAGATTCAGCGCGAAGTGAATACGCTTGGCGTGAAGACGCGCGATGCAGACGTTGCCAAGGAAATTCTCGGGATGAAAGCCGAACTCGAAAAAATCCGAGAACAAGTGCAAAACATCGAGTGACGTGGGGGATAGGAGCGAGATAGCGGTGCGCGGAAAGACCTTTGTGGTCTCTGCCCCCTCCGGTGCGGGCAAGCATACGGTGCTGCGCCAGGCGCTTGCGCGCGGTTCGAAATTGCGCTACTCGGTGTCGGCGACGACACGTCCGCCGCGTGCGGGCGAAGAAAATGGCCGCGAATATTTCTTTCTCGACCGCGCGGAGTTCGAAAAGCGCGCCGCCGCCGGAGAATTCGTCGAATGGGCCGAGGTTCACGGGAACTTATACGGAACGCTCCGTCGGACCATTGAAGACATTCTGGCGGCGGGTGAAGACGTTGTCCTGGAGATAGAC
>JAKJDA010000136.1:4125-7513 GCA_022706165.1 Candidatus Hydrogenedentota bacterium
TGCGCAAACTGCGCACGGCCGGTCTGGCGTTTGTGTCGGTGTTCATCGCGCCGCCGTCAATGGAAGAGCTCGAACGGCGTTTGCGCGATCGACAGACGGACAGCGAGGCGCAAATTGCGCTTCGCTTGCGCAATGCGCGCGACGAAATGGCCGCGAAGGACGAATACGACTATTGCGTGGTGAATGACGAGATAGATCGAGCCGTAGCCGAATTCGAGCACATTATCCGGCAAGAACGATCTCGACGGAATGCATGAGACGAAGAGCAAGAGGAGCGCAGAAAGATGGCGACGTTTTCACCGGAAGATTTCGAGGGCAAAATCGACAGCTTGTACCGGCTAGTGATTGTGGGATCGCGCCGCGCCGCCCAGATATCCAAGCCCGAGGCGCGCCCCCTGGTTCCCATCCGATCCAAAAAGCCGACCATGGTCGCTCTCGAAGAGATTCTGCGCGGCAAGGTCGGGTATCGTTTGGAGACCGGCGATGGCGACGAATTCATCGAATGACGAAATCGTTCTCGGCGTGACGGGCTCGATCGCGGCCTACAAGGCCTGCGAGATCGCATCGCGTCTTGTCGAGAAAGGCTTCCGGATCACGCCCGTATTGACAGACTCCGCGCTGGAACTTATCGGGGCGGCTTCGTTCGAGGCCATCACCGGCCAGCGCGCCATCACCCGCATGTTCGGCCCGCTGCCAGCCCCGGAGATCGAGCACATCGCCGTCGCACAGCGGGCGGCGCTATTTCTCATCGCCCCCGCCACGGCCAATATTCTCGCGAAGGCCGCACACGGCATCGCCGATGATTGGCTGAGCACGACGCTGCTGGCCACGCGCGCGCCGATTCTGTTTGCGCCCGCGATGAATACGAACATGTACCGCCATCCCGCCACGCAGGCGAATATCCAGGCATTGCGCGATCGCGGTTGTCATTTCATGGGCCCCGGCGAGGGCCGTCTCGCATGCGGATCCTATGGCGAAGGACGCTTGATCGACGCCCCGTTGATCGTCGAAAAAACACTGCTCATTTTGGGCGGTCCGAAAGACCTTGCGGGCAAGCGCGTCCTCATCACGAGCGGCGGCACACGAGAACCCATCGACCCCGTGCGGTATATCGGCAACCGATCCTCCGGCAAGATGGGGCGCGCACTCGCCTGTGAAGCATTGAAGCGCGGCGCGCACGTCACGGCGGTGACCGGCCCGGCAGAGGTCCCCTTACCCGCGGACGCAGAAACAATCTCCGTCGAAACCGCCGCCCAGATGCAACAGACGATTGAGCACATCGCGCCGCACGCGGACATCATCATCGGCGCCGCAGCGGTTGCGGACTATCGCGTTCAGGATGCCGCCACACAAAAACGAAAACGCGGACAAGGCGACGTCGCATTGACCCTTGTTGAAAACCCCGATATTATCGCGGGCGTCGCTGCTTCGCGTCGCCCCGGCCAAGTGATCGTCGCATTTGCCGCGGAAACCCACGACCTTATCGAAAACGCCCTCGCCAAACTCCATCGCAAAGGTGTCGACATCATCGTCGCCAATCAGATCGGCGGCAACGAATCCGCATTCGCATCCGAACAGCTTTACGCATCGATTCTCCTCAACGATGCGCCGCCCCCTGCGCCCTCCCTTCAATCCAAAGAAATCCTTGCGGCGCGACTCTTCGATCACATCGTCGCGATCTTCAACCCGTAGTTCTTCTACGCATCCGAAGTTCTGGACGGCGAAAGTGAAAGCGAAACAAAACGCGCGGACCTCTCGCAGCGCGCCAAGCGGACAAACGCAGCCCCAGCTCCCTTCGCCGTTACAAGCCCGGATGAGCGAGGGCCCTGCCTGACCTGCCTGGTCGGGATTGGCCGGGATTGGCCGATTGATTTTTGCGCTCAGAATTGACTAAACTCACGTTTCTTGGCGCCGTCGAGACAAAAGTCGCGACATACACACGCCAAGCCTCGGCGCAAACGCGTGAACGGGTAGCTCAGTTGGTAGAGCATCGGACTTTTAATCCGGTGGTCGTGGGTTCGAGCCCCACCCCGTTCACCAAACAAAATAAAGGGTTTACGAGAAATCGTAAGCCCTTTTCTTGTGTCAAGCACCTGCCCGTGATGCAATTTTGATGCACTTCCCTGCAACACACTCCCCTCGTGGGTGGATTTCTTTGATTCCGGGATTCTGCTTCTCACTCCCAAAAAGACGGAACAAAACCCACAAAATGCCGCCCCATTTTGCCGCAATTGCATCATATGTGCATTATTTCCGTGATGCACTTCGGTAACATATTGTTAATTAATGTGTTATGGCGCAATTCAAGGTGATTGTTACTCACCTGTTGACATTAGTTGCCGTTTCTGGTAGCTTTGAGAAGGACGCATATGTGTGGGTTCCATCCCAAAGTACCGGAACAAAATCCACAAAACTCCCGGAGGCTCGCGGCATGGCAACGATACTCAACCGGAAGGACAAGAGCGGCAAGGTTCACCACGCCGTGCAAATTCGCATGAAAGGGCATGCGCCTGCGTTCGCGTCTTTCGAGCGATTGACGGACGCGCGCAAGTGGGCCGTGCAAACGGAAGCCGCTATCCGGGAAGGCCGCTACTTCACAACGTCGGAGTCCCAGAAGCACACGTTGGGTGAAGCCATTGACCGCTACGTCCGCGACGTGTTGCCGCACAAGAAGCCCAGTAGCATCTACTCGCAGACGATACAATTGACGTGGTGGAAAGAACGCCTGGGATGCTTTGTGCTTGCCGACATAACGCCGCCCGTCATTGCGGAGTCCCGCGACGCCCTGCTAAACGGCGAGACGCACCTCCATGCGAAACGCTCAAATTCTACTGTCGTTCGTTACATGGCCGTCCTCTCGCATTTGTTCACCGTGGCCATGAAGGAGTGGGGATGGGTGGACGATTCGCCCATGCGCCGCGTGTCGAAGCCCAAGGAACCACGGGGCCGCGTGCGTTTCTTGAGCGATGACGAACGCGCACGATTGTTGATCGCGTGCAAGGAATCCCGTTGCCCCTATCTCTACCCCGTCGTTGTGCTTGCCCTATCAACGGGTATGCGCAAGATGGAAATGCTCAGTCTCACGTGGGCCGATGTAGACCTGGGCCGGGCCGTGATCACGTTGCAGGAAACCAAGAACGGCGAACGCCGCGCCGTGCCGCTTGTGGGCCACGCCTTTGACCTACTGCAAGACCTCGCCAAGACACGCCGTATCGACACGCCTATGCTCTTCCCCGCGCCATTCCGTCACGGGTACGCGCCGAAACACTGCGACATTCAATCCGCCTGGGATTGGGCCGTGAAACGAGCGGAACTCACGGATTTTCGCTTCCACGATCTGAGGCATTCCGCCGCGTCCTACTTGGCCATGAACGGGGCAAGTCTCGCG
>JAKJDA010000137.1 GCA_022706165.1 Candidatus Hydrogenedentota bacterium
GGCTCGAAACGCATTTCCGGGTGGCTCGGGCGTTGGCTCGGGAATTGGAACCTCTGGTGACGCAGCGTTTTGGCCCGCCAACCGGCGACGCGCCGGCGTTCAGCGAATTGGTGAATCAATTGACGCCAAATGTGGAGCAGATGCTCATGGATGGCATAGAGTATTCGGGTTTTTGGAACTTCGTGGCGCAACGATGGAAACGGGCTGCGGATTTTTACGAAGAGCGTCTGAAACTGGGATATTCGCTCAATTCGGCGTTGGGGTTGGGCATGTGCCGGGTGCAGTTGGGGGATTTGGCGGAGGCGCGGGCGATGGCGGACCGCATCCGCGCCACTTCGAGCGAGCAGGATATCGTTCAGGCCATCGCCGGACAGGCGGGTCTTGCGCGGTCTTTCTATGAGCAGTATCTTCGTGCATCCGAAGCGCACGAGTAGGCGTGGCAACCGCGTGCTGCGGCATCAACCGGTGCGATGAACACGACTAGCGTCCATTCAGGGACTGGGAGCCGCCCGAGGCGGCCATGGCGGCGGTTTCGAATCGCGGCGATCGTTCTTCTATCGACCGCGCTGCTGTTTGCCTTTATTGAGGGGGCGGCGCGGGTCTACACGGCAGCGCGCCCATCGGCGCGTCCGTCGTGGGTGGATCTGCTGACGGCATCGTCCATGCGCGACGGCTATTATTTCCTGTCCTCGCATGAGCTGCCGTCTCGCCCAATCCCGCAGCGTTCCCCGGAACTGACGATTTCCAAGGAGCCGGGCACGATCCGCATCGCGGCATTTGGCGCCTCGTCTGTGTACGGCACGCCGTTTCGTCCCGATGCGGCGTTTCCGCATATGTTGTTGCGGCTGTTGCGCGCGCAGTGGCCCAACGCGACTTTCGAGGCGTTTAATTTTGGATCGCCCGGCCGGACGTATTACTTTAGTTTGCAGACCGTGCGCGATTGCCTGCCGTTACGTCCCGATTATCTGATTGTCCTTGGCGGCGGCAACGAATTGCATCCCGCCGGCATGGCGTTTGCCGCACAACGGCGCGCGAATCCGTTGTGGCGGCTGACAGATCCGGAAGGATGGTTGGCCCGGCGTTCGCGTGCGTGCGCGATAGCCCTCGAGTTGGGGCGTTCGGGACGGGATGCGGGGGAAAACGCCGCCCGCGTCGATGGGGCGGAACAGGCCGAACTTGCAGGCGCAGTGGCCTCTGCCGTCGAAGATTTCGCATGGATTACGGATCGCTTGCTCGCCATCGCCCAGGAATGTGAGGCCCAGGTTGTCTACCTCACGCACCTACGCAACCTGCGCGATTTTCCGCCGGAACCGGGCGCCGATGAGCTGCCTGCCCTGGCTGCGGATGAGGCAGAGCGTTTGGCGGCTCAGACAGATCGTTCGGCGGCGGAGTCGTATCAGCTTGCGCGGCATTATGATAGGGGGGGCGATGTAGCGCAGGCGCGGCGACTCTACGAGGAGGCATCGAACGAGACTGTCTGGAAAGTGCGGACGCACGGACGTATCCAGGAATTCATTCGCGGGATGCCGGCGCGATATCCCAGCGTTATGCTTGTCGATGTCGAGGACGCGTTGGAGAAGGACTCGCCGGGGGGCATCCTCGGCGATGAGGCCATGATCGACCATTGCCATCCGACGCTGCATAGTCAGTTTCGCATCGCCCAAGAACTCGCCGAAGCGTTGCGCCCTGGGTTGGAAAAGCGTCTTGGGCCCCCCACGGACGCCATGCCTGCCTTTGAGGATATCGTGGGGCAGTTGGTTCCCGATCCGAAGGCGCTTATGGACGAAGGGAACGAGTGGTCCGGGTATGAGAACCTGACGTGCTTCCGTTGGAAACGGGCCCGGAGTTACTTCGAAAAGCGACTCGAATCCGGCTATTCGCTGCTTTCCGCCTTAGGTCTCGGCGCGGCATGCATGGAACTCCATGACGCTGCGGGTGCCGAGGCGGTTGCGCACCTTATCCGCCAGCATTCCACCATTCCGGAAATCGAGGCGCTTGTACACGGGAAGGCTGGATTTGCGAAAATCTTCTTCGAGAAGTATCTGTGAGGTCGCGAGAGGCCGTCGGGATCGGGATCGGATTCCCGAGAAAGCTCGCGCCAGCCAAGTCTATGATTTGCGACCCTTTGCGGCAATGGCCGGAACGGCAAGCGCCACGAGAATGGAGCAGGCTATCGAGGCCATGACGGCAACGAGAGCGAGCGTGACGCCCGCGTTCGTGTTCGTCCAATCGAGGCGCAGATAATCGACGTATCCCCAGGCTCCCGGGAAGCGCCGCCCGGCCCAATCGAGCGGAGCGGTCCGCCAGAACTGGATGCCGGCGGCCAGGATCAGCGCGAGGGCACATGCAACCGCCAACGTCGCGCGGGCTCTAAAGGCTTGACGCTCTTGTTGGGCCATGGCCAGCAGACGAACATGGCGCTGGATGCGCATAAACAGCCCTGCCGGAACCGGGCGCAGGGGCTCGTCGCGCAGGGCTTGTTCCATGCGCGTATCCAAATCCTTGTCAAGCATGCCGTCTCCCTTCGCCCAATTCCTTTTCGACGATTTCGCGCAGGCAGTTTCGCGCGCGATGCATCCACGTTTTCAAGGTTCCCTGGGGCGCCCCCATGATTTTGGCAAGGTCCTCGTAGGGAATCTCTTGTAGGTAGTAGAGGGTCAAGACTTGTGCATATTTCTCGGGAAGCTTCGTGACGCAACGCCGGATCAATTCCGCTTCATCGGCGTCGCCGTGCGAGGAACGGATGGTTTCGGCGCGGTCGTGGATCGGCTGCAGGTCGACCTCGCCGCGCCGTTTGCGGCGGTCGAGTTCGGTCAGGCAGACGCTGCATGTCACCCGGTACAGCCAAGTCGAAAAGCTCGAATCGCCCCGAAAGCCTTCGAGCAGCCGAAAGGCTTTTAGGAAGGCCTCCTGCGCCATGTCCTCGGCCTGGGTGGCGTTTCGCATGAAACGAAACGCGAGGTTGTACACGATGCGCTGGTGCCGCAGAATGAGTGAGGAAAACGCGGCGGCATCGCCTTCTTTGGCGCGTGTGACGAGTTGCGCGTCGGTCGCTTCCTCATGCATGGCGGCGCCGCCCATCGCGGTGGGCATGGCCGCCGCGAATGCGCTCATGACGTATCCCTCGCAATCCAAATATTCCCATTCACGGTTTCCATCCGAAGCGGCATATTTCCCGATCCTATCGTCCCGGCAATCCGTTGAAGGACATTTTCGGCGCCGGTCATCACGGGCCAGTCGGACCGGGCTCTGCCGTGTTGGGTTTTTGCGTCCACTGCGACGGAGCATGGGTCACTGAGGACCACTGTAATGCCGCCGTTGAGGGTGGTCAAGTTGCATTCCGTGACAGAGGGATCGGCCACGCGGGCGACAATAAGGCCGTTGCGGGTTTCGGCGCGCAACGCGCCGCCGGTCACGTGGGCGTACACGTTTCCGTTGACGGTTTCGATGTCGGCTCCTTGCGCCGCGTCCGTCAGGCGCACGCGCCCGTTCAGCGTGCGAACGGTCACGGTTCCCTGGGGGGCCGTCAATTCGGCGTCGGCGTTTTGTCCAGACACGTTGACCGCGCCGAAGGAGCCAGTCACTTTCACGTTGCCGTTGACGTTCTCGATGGCGATGTCGGTTCCCGGAGGCGCTTCAATGGCGTAGTCAACGGCGATGTTTACGTCTTCCGCGATCCGTCCGGAAACGGGGCGCGCCAGCAGCGTGTCGCCGTTTTGCTCAATACTCATAGGTTCGTAACGCGTGACATGCGCCTTTTGGGCCGCGTTCCGGGTGAGGGGGCATGCGCGAATGACGGCCGTCACGCGGACTTCATGGTCGGCGCCGGTCTGCACGCGCACGGGTCCGTTCTCGTTGTGGATATCGATGGAACGGACGCCCGGGAACGTCGCCGTCATGGTTCGTACGATCTCAGGCCGCCCCACCAAGGGCATTGTATACGGCGCGATGCACGTCAAGGCAAAGGCGATAAACGCCGCGCCGCTCGCCGCTGCAAGGAGAAGACTATACAGTATGCATCTCATGATTTAGTTAGACCGGCGCCGGGAGAATCGGGTTTCATGCCGTTGGGCAGGCTTCGGTTAGGAACTTTCGGCGGAAAGCGCGAAATGGGGTTCCTTCGGGCGCGCCATCCGGCGCCAAGACGTTTGGCCGTGTCAGCGCGGGCTTGTCGCGTCCGGTTCCTTGACTTCGGTTGATGCGCCGACTATCATGAGTGCCTGCGGCAGTGTGGGGGTAGACGCTTGCTGCTGCGGCTTGCATGGGTCGTACAAGCCATCCAGGGAGGCAAATCGCCAATGGCACGCGTTGAGCTGAAACAAGTCAAAAAGATATATCCGGGCGGCGTGGAAGCTGTCAAGGGGGCCGATCTGGTCGTCGAAGACAAGGAATTCGTGGTGCTTGTCGGTCCGTCGGGCTGCGGCAAGTCGACGACGCTGCGCATGATCGCCGGGCTGGAGGAGATCAGCGCCGGCGAGTGTTACATCGGCGACAGGCTGGTGAACGATGTTCCGCCCAAGAACCGCGACATCGCCATGGTGTTCCAGAATTACGCCTTGTACCCGCACATGACGGTATACAAGAACATGGCGTTCGGTCTCATGCTGCGCAAGTACCCCAAGAAAGAAATCGACAAACGCGTGCGCGAGGCTGCCGAGATTCTGAGTATCACGCACTTGCTGGAACGCAAGCCGAAGGCTCTGTCGGGCGGTGAGCGCCAGCGCGTGGCCGTGGGACGCGCCATCGTGCGGCAGCCCAAGGTTTTCTTGTTCGACGAGCCGCTGTCGAATCTGGACGCGAAACTGCGCGTTCAGATGCGCGCCGAGATCAGCAAGCTCCATACGCGGTTGCAGTCGACCATGATTTATGTGACGCACGACCAGGTCGAAGCCATGACCATGGGCGACCGGATCGTGGTGATGTTGGGCGGCTCCATTCAGCAAATTGCCAGCCCGCTCGATCTATACAACACCCCGGTGAACAAGTTCGTCGCCGGATTCATCGGGAGTCCGCCGATGAACATGTACGACGGCATGATCTATGCGCAAAACGGCGCGATCCGCTTCCGCACTGCGGTCGAAGGCATCGATCTTATCGTGCATGAGAAACACCGCGCCGCGCTTTCGGCGTATGTGGACAAGAAGATCGCGTTCGGCATCCGTCCAGAGCATTTCATCGAGAATATCGATCAGAAGCCGGTCGATGGCGCAAGCATCCAGGCCAACGTGGAGGTCGTCGAGCCGATGGGGTCGGAGATATATTTGTACTTGGCGGTCGCGGGAAAATCGATCACGGCGCGCATTCATGCGGATGCAAAACCGAGGGTGAATCAAGCGCACGTGCTCGACGTCGACATGAGCCGCGCCCATTATTTTGACATGGAAACGGAAAAGGCCATTCGCTAAGAAACCATGAGGGAATGAAGCTTTTCGTGACGGCGCGCCTCGGCGCGCCGTTCGTGTGATGGGCGACATACAGGCGAGGAGGCGTTCTCGCAAAAAAGGTTGAGGAAAATTTTTCTCGTTCTTTTGTGTTTTCCTTGTTTGTTGCGTCTTGGAGCTAGTTTTTCCCTTTTCTTGAAAGAGGAATGCCATGAGCATCGATATTCAATCCGCCCAAAAACAGTTTGAAGCCCATTTTGGGTTTGCGCCGACGGTGATCGCGCGCGCGCCAGGACGCGTCAACATAATCGGCGAGCACACAGACTACAACCATGGGTTCGTTTTGCCGATGGCCATCGAACGGGAGACGGTCGTCCTTGCGCGTCCCCGTCAGGACGGCGTGCTGAACGCGTATGCGGCGAATTTTGACAAGTCGGCGCAAGCGCGCCTCATGACGTGGGACAAGAGCGCGCAGAACGGTTGGATCGACTATGTCGTCGGCGTCGCGTTCGAACTGTCCAAGATGCAGCGTCCCCTTTGCGGGGCCGACCTGATGATCATTGGCGACGTTCCCGTCGGATCGGGGCTCAGCAGTTCGGCCAGCCTGGAAATGGCCACGCTGGTCCTGTTTGAGCAGATGGGCGGCTTTGCGGTGGAGGGCCCGGAAGGTCCGTTGTTGGGCAAGCGCGTCGAGAACCTGTTCATCGGGGTCAACAGCGGCATCATGGACCAGTTTATCGTGCGCATGGGCAAGGCCGGGCATGCGCTGTTTCTCGACTGCCGCAGCCATGAATACGAACTCGTTCCCGTGGCATTCGAAAGCGCCCGGTTTGTCATCGCCAATACCGGCGTGACGCGAGGCTTGAGCGCGTCAAAATACAACGAGCGCGTCGCCGAATGCGCCGAGGCCGTGACTTCGTTGGCCGCCGCCACGGGCAGGAAAGGATCGCATCTTCGCGATTTCACGGAGGGCGACCTCGAAAGCGCCGCGTGTTTGATGACCGACGTCGCGTATCGCCGCGCGCGCCACGTCATCACGGAAGACCTGCGCACGAAGGCGGCGTGCGAGGCCATGCGAGCGGGAAACGCCGTTCAACTGGGCGCGTTGATGACGGCGTCGGACATCAGCCTCCGGGATGATTACGAGGTGACCTGTCCTGAGTTGGACGCGATGACGTCGATTGCGCGCGCCTTGCCAGGATGCTATGGGGCGCGCATGACCGGAGCCGGATTCGGCGGTTGCGCCGTCAGCTTGGTCGATGTCGGGGCGACGGACGCGTTCGTGCGCGAACTGCTGGCGCGCTATCGGGAGGCGACAGGCCTTCCGGGCGAGGTGATCGTGTCGGCGCCCGCCGAAGGCGCAGGGCTGGCGTCATAGGAACGTTCTCCCGGGAAATCATCGCAGAAAAACGATTTTTCCCGATAGGGCCCATTCCGAAGCGGAGAGATGATACGGTGCGACGCGGTGATTTTCGATCTTTCCGGCACATGGGTCGACAGCTTTTCGTCCGGCGAGGTCGATTGGGTGCTCAGGCAGATGGCCCGGGCCATGGTTTCTTGAGAGGTTTTCGATGGCGCGCCTCACGGTGCTGAGTCATAATGTCTTTTGGTTTCAGGGAGCTCCGTATGCCCCGGAAATGCCGGGAATGCCCGCGCCCGAGGTTTTGGAGGGGCTTCTCGACGTGTACCGGGCGTTTTCTCCTGATGTGGTCTGTTTGCAGGAAATACAGAACGAAGAAGTTTTCGAACGGGTTGGCGAGGCCCTTGGAATGGACGGCGCTTTTTGTCCCGGGTGCGTGCACGATCAGTATGGCGGGGGCCTCTACTGGCGTTCGGGCCGGCTGCTTGCAGACGGACGCGCTGCCGCGGCGCCGCCGCAACGAATGTGGCAAATCGCCGAAGTGCAGGCGGATGGGGGCGTTTGGACGCTGGCGAATGTGCATCTGGCGTCGGCACGGCAATTGGGCCCTAACGCAGCGACTTGTTCGCGCATTGAAGATTTAGAGGGATTGTTGCGCGCCGGAGAACGGCCGCATGTCATCGCGGGCGATTTCAACGAGGGGCCCTTGGGCGCTGCGTCAAGCTACCTG
>JAKJDA010000138.1 GCA_022706165.1 Candidatus Hydrogenedentota bacterium
GCATTGTGAAGGCCTATTCGACCCGCGTCGGCGAAGGCCCCTTCCCGACGGAACTGACGTGCGAAACGGGCGCCCTTTTGCGGGCGCGCGGCAACGAATACGGCGCGACGACGGGCCGTCCGCGGCGTTGCGGCTGGATCGATTGCGTGCAGTTGCGCCGCGCAGCCATGTTGAATGGCGCGACTTCCTTGGTTCTGACCAAGCCCGACGTGCTGAGCGCGGTGGACGCCGTTCAAATCTGCACGGCATATCGCCTTGACGGAGCCGTCGTCACAGAATTTCCTTCGCAGATAGACGACCTGGCGCGCGTCGAGCCGGTGTTTGAGGAAATGCCTGGATGGAAAACCGACATTTCCGATTGCCGCGCATGGGAAGAATTGCCCGGGACGGCCCAGCGCTATTTCGAGCGCATCGAGGCGCTAGTCGGCGTTCCGATCGATATCGTGTCGGTGGGGCCGGGCCGAGAGCAAACCATCGATCGGCGCGATCCTTTCGGGTGAGCCCCTGCATGAAGCATCGTGTTTGTCATGGCCGCACGCCGAAGAAACGGCGCGCGGCCATGATTGTTTTCGCGTCCGCCCTCGCGTTGGCGGGGTGCATGCGGGAACAAACCCTCGCGCCTGCCGAAGCCCTGAACCGCGCCTCGGAGCGCATCGACCGCATTCTCGCCCGGCATGACGGCGAAACGGCAGGCCCGGATCGTTCTGCCGACGCAGACGACCCTCCCGAGAATCGCGCCGTCATCTGGCATTATGCGCACCCGTTGATCTCGCCTGCATTCGCCCCCAACGGATCGTTCGCGTCGTGGCGCGCATCGCATGCCCCGTTCGCTGTCGAGACGCAATTCCTTGGCGATTGGGGCGCGGCGGTCCAGAAGCTCACGGTGTCGCTGGCCGCGGGAGACTTGCCGGACATCGCGTTGGTCAAGCGCTCGTGGCTGGCCGCGCTCGCGCACAGCGGGCGTCTTCAGCCGCTTGACGGGTATTTGCCCGACGCGTTGACGCGCGACCTTCACCCTGTCGCGCGGGCGTCCATGACGGTCCACGGCAGGCTCTATGCCCTTCCCGCCGATGGATTCTGCTCGGCGCTTTTCTGCCGCTCCGATCGCGTTTCAACGCCTCCGCGCACCTGGGATGAACTGCGCGCCGTCGCCAAGGAACTGCGGGGAGGGAAAGAAAAAACGGATCGCTTCTGGCCGGTGGGCCACTATCCTTTTTTGGAGGCGTTGTGGTCTGCCGGCGGCGATGTCGTCAAAGACGGCAAGGCGGCGCTGAACGATCCCGAGGCATTGGAGGCGTTGGAGTTCGTGCTATCGCTGACGCGTCGCGGCGATGCGCCCCAGGACGCCATGCTCGATCCCGACGCGGGCATGCAACGTTTTCTGCGCGGCGAAGTCGCGATGACCGTGGCGTCGTCCGCCTATTTGCCCACGCTGCGCCAGGCGGACGTCGCGTTCACCGTGGCGCCCGTTCCGGGCAAAAATGGGCCCATCTCGATGCTTTCCGACGACGCGATCGTGGCGTTTCGCCGTCATGCCGCCGCGAGGCGCGAGGCGATCGCCGCCACCCTTGATTTCCTCGCCTCAACCGCGGGCGACGCCAGCGCGATGGCGCGCGGGAGCGTTCCTATCCGCAACAGCGCCGACGCGCCAGGCGCGGATCCTTCCTTGTGCGAGGCCTACGCCTGCGCACGCAACACGCCGCTCATCCGGGCATGGGCCGAAACGCAGCGCGAGTTGCGCGTCATGCTCGCCAACGCATCGACGAAGGCGCATCCCGAATCCGTAGAGCAGGATCGCCCCTAGCGGCCAGACGCGTCCGGTCCGGCATGTTTTTGCATGCGATTGCGCAGGCCCGTGAGGTATCATGCGTGCGTACCGTTCGCCTACAATGCTAGCGCGTCCTCGTGATGTGCGCCGCGAGAGGAGAATCAGGGCATGAACAGGCAAAAAGCGATCGCATGGCTGTACGGAGAAATGCCCCAGTTGGAAGAGGCCGGCGTTCTCCCCCGCGAGACGGCCGCCGCGTTGAAAGCGCATTACGGGCCGATAACGATTCGATCGCGGCGGAGCGCGGCCTTGCTGCTGTTCAGCGTTTTGGGGGCGGCGTCGATCGGCTTGGGCGTCATCCTGCTGCTGGCGCATAACTGGGAGCAGTTGAGCCGGCCCATGCGAACGGTCTTGTCGTTTCTGCCGCTGGTTGCCGGACAGACGCTTGCGGGGTGGACGCTGCTTCGTCGGCCCGGATCGCTCGCTTGGCGGGAGGGAAGCGCGATGGCGATGGCGTTGGCCGTGGGCGCCAGCATCTCGCTTATCAGCCAGACGTATCAAATCCAGGGGAGCATGAGCGGGTTTCTGCTGGCATGGATCCTGTTGGGCGGCCCGCTAATCCACTTCTTCAACGCATCCGGCGTGGCGCTGCTTTACATGGCGGGGCTGACGGGATGGGCCGTTGCGGCGCAGGCGGAAGGAGGCCATGCGCTGTTGTTCTGGCCCTTGGCAGCGTTGTTGGCGCCGCACATCTGGCGCGCGCACAAGCAGGATCCGGAAGGACCGCGGATGCGGCTGTTGTCGTGGGGGCTCTGCGGGGCCGCATCGATTGCGACAGGATTTGTGATCGAGCGAAGCATGCCGGGCGTGTGGATCGTCGTGTATAGCGCTTTATTTTCGGCGATGTTGTTGGCGGGACGCGGCCCGTTTCGCGCGGTCCGGTTCAACGCTTTTCACATTGCTGGTTTCATTGGATCGGCGGCGCTGACGCTGATCCTGACATTTGACGGCGTATGGCGCCATGTCGGATGGAATCACTACCGTTCGGGAGACGGGTATCATCCCTGGGCCGCGTGGCAGGATTATGGCCTGGCGCTGGCGCTGTTGGCCGGAGCCGCGCTGATGCTGGTGCGCAGCGCGAGCCGGAAAGATTGGATCGCGACGGCGTCGGGAGGCTTGGCGGCGCTGGCGGCCATTGGTTTTTCCGCCTGCTCCATGGATGTGCCGTCCGGCGTGATCATAGGCGGATTCAATCTATATGCGCTCTTCTGGGGCGCGACGATCTTGTTAGTCGGCCTCGATCGGAACGAGCTGTACACGATAAACGCCGGCATGGCCGTGATTTCGATGCTCATCATCGTTCGCTTTTTCGATGCCGACCTCAGCTTCACGGTGCGGGGCATCCTGTTCATTGCGTTGGGGATCGCATTTCTGGGAGCCAACGTGGCGCTGGTGCGGCGCACGGCGACCCGCAAGGGGGCAATCACATGAAACCAGGCGCGCCATGGAAACGCACCATCCTGCTGCCGGCGTTCGTCGTTCTCGCGCTCGTTCAACTGGCCGTTCCCGCGAATATGATCCTGCATCGGGAAATGACGATTCGCCATGGCAAGGAGTACAAACTGCGGGCCCAACCCGTGGACCCGTACGACGCATTTCGAGGCCGTTACGTGAGGCTGAATTTTGACGTCGCGGAAGCGCCGCCGCCAACGAGCGATCCACTGAAGCGCCAACAGAAAGCCTATGCCGTCCTCGAATCGGATTCCGAGGGGTTCGCGACGGTGGCATCAGTCTCGTTGACGCCCCCCGATACGGACAATTACCTCGCGGTGCGGCTGAATCCGCATGCGCAGCGACAGCCGCGCGAGGCTCCCAAGACGGACATCGTCTGGCCGTTCGAGCGATATTACATGGAGGAGAGCGCGGCCCCCGAAGCGGAAAGAATGTATCGGGAACGCATCCGAACGTCCTCGGTCCACATCACCTTCCGCGTTTTGCGCGGCACAGGCGTCATCACGGGACTTTACCTCGACGACAAACCTATCGAGGCGGCTCTCTCAACGCCATGACCGCCGGACTGCGCAAAGCCTCGCCGTTTTGAAAGCGTCGCAGGGCGGCAGTAAAGGAGAAGCCGGACATGAACTATTGGGCCTTGTCCAAACGCGCGGGCACCGCGGCGCGCCTGGCCGAAGTGGTGCGGGTGCTGGTCCGTCACGGGTTCACGGATCTCCTGCAGCGATTGGGCGTGTACGAAGGAATCCCGGCCAAGGTCTTGCGGCCGATCCTGCCCGCGCCGCCTCCGGAACGCCTGCCCCATACCTGGGGCGAGCGGCTTCGCGCCGTATTTACGGAGCTGGGGCCGACCTTCGTGAAACTCGGCCAGGTGTTGAGCACGCGCGCGGACCTGGTCGGCAAGGAGACGAGCGACGCGCTCGGCTCGCTCCAAGACCATGTGGATGCCGTGCCGTTTGAGGAAATCCGCGCGGAACTCGAACAGGGGCTGGGCAGAACCGTCGAGGAATGTTTCGTCGCGTTCGATCCGACGCCCGTCGCGGCGGGCTCCATCAGTCAAGTGTACAAGGCGCGCCTCCACGACGGCACGCCGGTGGCCGTGAAGGTCCGGCGCCCCAACATCGAGACGATCGTCGAGGCCGACTTACGCCTGCTGCACAGCATAGCCGACTGGATATCCGAGCATGTTCACGATCTGGCGTGGATGGACCCGCCCGCCGTCGTCGAGGAGTTTTCGAGAACCATCCGCCGCGAAATGGATTTCACGATCGAAGCGCGCGTCATCGAACGATTCCGCGCGAATTATGCCGAGAGTCCGCATGTCATCGTTCCGCGCGCATATGCCGCGTTCGGGTCGCACACGACGCTCACGATGGACTGGGTGGACGGGGTGCGCGTGGACGCGCTGGACGAGTATCCCGCGCGCTGTTCCGATCCCAAGGCCGTCGCGCGCATCGGCGGCGACACGCTGTGCCGGCAGATATTCGAATTCCGGCTATTCCACGGCGACCCGCATCCCGGCAACATCCTGCTTACGTCGGATAATCGCATCACGTTTCTCGACTACGGGATGGTGGGACATCTCGAACAACGCGATGTCCGGACGATAGCGACGCTGTTGCGGGCGTTGTACCGCGAAGATGCAGGGGATGCCGCCAGCGCCCTGCTGCAATTCACGATTTCCGGAGATGCCGAACGCCCCGACATGCTCCGCCACGAAGTGGCCGAATACATGGCGTTCGAAGCCCAGGCGATCATGAGCAGCGGCCAATTCGGCAAGGCCATCGAACGGCTGGTGGGCATTCTGCGGCGACATGGGCTGCAATTGGCTCCCCGTTTTTCCTTGTTGCTCAAGGCTCTCATGACAATCGAGTCCACCGCCCATGTTCTCGACCCCGATCTCGACATGCTCCCCGTCATGCGGCCGCACATCGAACGGATCATCGCGCGGCGTTTTCGCCCCCGCCGCCTGCTGCACGAAATCAGCGCCCGCGCAGAAACGCTGCTGTCGGTCGCCGGCGATTTCCCGCAGGAATTCTTTCAACTGGTGAGTCTGTTGCGGCGGGGACGCCTCAAGATACAGCTGCATCACGAAAAACTGGACCAATTGGCCGCCGCAGCCGACCGCGCCAGCAACCGGATCGCGTTCGGCGTGATCACCGGCTCGATCATTGTCGGCTCCAGCCTGTTGCTTGCCGCCAACGTGGGGCTGCGCTGGATTGGGCTCACCGGATACACGCTCGCCGGCCTTCTCGGTCTCGGATTGATCGTCTCCATCCTCCGGTCGAAGAATTTCTGACAACCGCCGGTTCTGAAGACGCCAACCTGAGTTGCGGGGTGGGTTCTGATTCCCGCGCCCAATCAACGCCGCATCAGCAAATAGTACAAAATCGGCACCGCCATGCGCGACAGCAACAGCGACGCCACTTCTCCGGCCATCAGCGAGAGGGCAAGGCCTTGGAAGATAGGGTCGGACAGGATCACCGACGCCCCGACCACAACCGCCGCCGCCGTCAACAACATCGGGCGAAAACGCACCGCTCCGGCGTCCACGACGGCCTCGGCAAGCGGCATGCCCTGCGTCAGGCGCAATTCGATAAAGTCCACCAGAATAATCGAGTTGCGCACGACTATGCCCGCGCCCGCGATGAACCCGATCATGGAAGTCGCGGTGAAAAACGCGCCCGTCGCCCAATGCGCCGGCAGAATCCCGATGAGCGAAAAAGGAACGGCCGCCAGAATGACGAACGGCGTCTTGAGGGATTGGAACCAGCCGACGACGAGCATGAAGATCAATACCAACACGGCGGCGAACGCGATGCCCAGATCGCGAAACACTTCATAGGTAATGTGCCATTCGCCATCCCACTTCATGGCGAACTTCTCCATGGTCGGCGGCTGCGTCGTCAAACGCTGTTCGAACGCATAGCCTTCCGGCAACTTGATCGCGCCCACGCCGGGCATCAAGCTCAGCATCGCATAGACCGGGCTCTCGGCCGCGCCCGCCACGTCGCCGGTCACGTATACCACCGGCATGAGATTCTTGTGGTAGATGCTCTTGTCCTGCACCACTTCCTCTATGCGGACCAATTCGCCCAACGAAACACTATTGCCTTGCCGACCTTGCACCTTGATCGCCTTGAGATCCTCGAGGCTCGATCGTTGTGCGCGGGCAATCCGCAGCGTAATGGGCACATCTTCTTTTTCCTTCGGGAAATGCGCCAGCCCCGTGTTCATTCCGTCGAGCGCCACCTGCAGCGTTGTTTGCACGTGCGCGACGGACACGCCATTGAGCGCGGCTTTTTCCTGGTCGACGGCGAAAACGTACTTCGTTTGATCGTCCTCAACATACCAATCGACGTCCACCACGCCCGCGGTCCTGTCGAATATGTCGCGGACCTGCCGCGCCAGTTCCATTTGACGGCTATAGTTCGGGCCATATATCTCCGCTACGAGAGTCTGCAGCACCGGCGGCCCGGGGGGCGCCTCGGCCACCTTGATTCGCGCGTGAAACCGCTCGGCAATGGCTTGGACATTCGGGCGCACGGCTTTCGCGATGTCGTGGCTTTGGCGCGTGCGCGCTTCGCGCGGAGCCAGGTTGACCTGCAGATCGGCCACGTTGCCCCCGCGCCGCAGGAAATAATGGCGCACAAGGCCGTTGAAGTTATACGGCGACGCCGTGCCGATGTACGTCTGGATGTCCGTGACTTCCGGCACGGTGCGCACATACTCGGCGATGTCGCGCGCGACGGCGGCGGTTTGCTCAAGGGGGGCGCCTTCCGGCATGTCGATGATGATCTGGAACTCGCTCTTGTTGTCAAACGGGAGCATCTTGACCATTACCAGCTTCAGCGGGACGAGCATGCATGACGCCAAGAGCAAGAGCGTAACGCCGCACAAAAAGCCATAGCGATAGACGGGGCGAACGATGAGCGGGCGCATAATTCGGCGGTAGAGGCGATCCATCCATGTCTCGTGGTGATGCGCCGAATGAGGAGCTGGCTGTTTTTCGGCGACCCGCCGCTTGAATGGCCCCCGCGCAAAAAGGTTGCGATAGGCGCGTTGCGGCGTGAGCGAGCGATGAAGCAAACGCACGGCCGCCCACGGGGTCACCATGAACGAAACAAACACCGAAAACAGCATCGCCGCCGAAGCGCCCACAGGGATCGGTTC
>JAKJDA010000139.1:0-2592 GCA_022706165.1 Candidatus Hydrogenedentota bacterium
CGGGGCGTTCTTTTTGAAGAAGATGGGGAGCCAGCGCTCTCCCTCGGGAAGGTCCGCTTCCTCGGTTTGATCGCCCATGCGCAGCGTCACATGAGCGGGAACGGCGCACCGCACCTGAGCCAACGCCACTCCTGTCTCCTCGCCCGTCGCGGCGCCGGCATTGTCGTGCGACGGCGGCAAGGAAACGAGCAGCGGATCGCCAAACACGGCCCAATCGTAGCGGCTGTCACCGTCGATGGCGTTTGTCCGGAACTCGATCCGCACGGTTTTGCCCACATACGCCTCCATGTTCACGGCGCGGCAGCGGTATGCGCTCGCCTTCAACTCCTCCTCGAAGACGGTTGCGCCCTCCACGGTGACGCGGAACCGCACGCCGTTGGGCGGGTTCTCGGCAACGCTCCACGGAACGCCCTCCCTGATTCCGATCCAAAACACCAAAAAAGAGCGTTTCTCGGGAGAAGATGGAAATATCATTACGCCGTCGTACGCGAGAACGGCGTCTTCCAACGAAGCGGTCGGGTGGAGATACACGCCGGGAAGCCGACTCGATTCGCGGCGCCCGTCCTTGATGCATCGAACCTCCCCGGCGTTCGTCGCCCTGGCCCCGTCAAAGGCATGACAAAAATCCAGGTCCACATTCGCGAAGTTTGCGCTCCCCTGCGCGGATCCGTCCGATACGTTGACATATTGAATCGTCGCAAAGGCCGGAATGGTCGCCAGAATCGTCCACACGGCCACGCTCGCCGCCATACGGATGAAATTCGCCCGTGACATGGATGCCCCTTCTTATATGCCGTTCCGCGTTGTCGCGATCGATGCGCACGAAAACAGTGTAGCGGGTCTTTCGCCGCGTGTCATATTTCCGGCGCGACCACGCTCCGTGTCGCGTTCCGAAAAGGCGGCTGTCACGCGCGCGGAGAGCTGTTTCTCGGGGAAGACGGAGAAAGGCGGGACAGGGCATCCTGGAGGCAATCGAACGCGTCGTCGACGGTGTCGCAAAAATGAAACAAGTTCAGATCGTCCTTGTCGATCATGCCATGCTTCACCAAACCGTCGAAATGCACAATCTCCTTCCAGTATTCGCTGCCATACAGGATCACCGGCATGGATTTGCGCGTCTTGGCGGTTTGCAGCAGCGTCAGCGTCTCGAACACCTCGTCGAGCGTGCCGAAACCTCCTGGGAAGGCCACCAATGCCTTCGCCAAGTAGACGAACCAGAACTTGCGCATGAAAAAGTAGTGAAACTCGAAGGCCAGTTCCGGCGTCTGAAAGGCATTGGGGTTCTGCTCCATAGGCAGGCTGATGTTGAGGCTGACCGACATGCCCCCGCCCAGACTCGCCCCCAGGTTGGCCGCTTCCATGATGCCGGGGCCGCCCCCTGAACAGACCAGGAAATGGCGGCCATTGCCCGGCAGCGACATCGACCAACGGGTGAGTTTTTCGGCCAACGCGGCGGCGTCCGAGTAGTAGCGCGACAGCGCCACGGAATGCCGGGCATGGGCCAAGGCCGATTTCAACGCGGCGGACTCTTCGGGATATTCGGCTTGAGATCGTTCGATGGTTTCGAGGCGCGCCGTCGCTTCGGCGGGAGAGAGAATCCGCGCAGAACCGAAAAACACAACCGTATCGCGCACGCCCAAGCGGCGGAACCGGCTCTGAGGCTCGAGGAACTCGGACAGGATGCGGACCATGCGCGCGTCCGGACTATTGAGCCAGGCATAATTCTTATAGGCCTTCTCGGGCCATTTGGGCATGTCATCGCGCTCTTGCGTCATGTCGCACCGCCTTCCCGCTCCACATAGCGGTTCACTGCAATCGCAGGTTCCGTTGCACGCTGGCGACCGCACGTTCGATGTCCTCAACGTGGCCAAATGCGCTGAGACGGAAGAAGCCTTCGCCGGCGGGCCCAAACCCGGAACCCGGCGTGCCCACCACGTGCGCCTCGCGCAGCAGCTTGTCGAAGAAGTCCCACGAACTCAACCCGTTCGGCGTTTTCATCCAGATATACGGCGCATTCACGCCGCCGTACACCGTGATGCCGATCTGTTGCAACCCTTCGCGGACGATGCGCGCGTTGTTCATGTAATAGCGGATGACGTCCATGCACTCGCGCTGCCCCTGTTCGGAGAGCGCCGCCTCGCCGCCTTCTTGCACGACGTTTGACGCGCCGTTGAAAAGCGTCGATTGCCGGCGCAGCCACAAACGATTAAGCTTGCCGGGCTCCGCATTCTCGCACACGCAGGCCTTCGGGATGATGCACCAACCGAGGCGAACGCCCGTGAATCCGGCCTCTTTCGAAAAACTGTTGATCTCGATCGCGCATTCTTTCGCGCCGTCGATCTCGTAAATCGATCGCGGTAGACGGGGATCGGAAATAAACGCCGCATAGGCCGAATCGAAAATGATGATGGCCTTGTGCTCGCGTGCGTAGTCGACGAACGTCTTCAACTGCGCATGCGTGGCCACCGCGCCCGTCGGGTTGTTCGGGCTGCAAATGTAAATAAGATCGACCTTCTGCTTCGGCGCCTCTGGGAAAAAACCGTTCTCGGGCGTGCACGGCATGTACACAAAACCCTCGTAACGCCCATCGTT
>JAKJDA010000139.1:2602-7452 GCA_022706165.1 Candidatus Hydrogenedentota bacterium
CCCGCCGATGACATTACTGTCCACGTACACCGGATACGCCGGGTCTTGCACGGCCACGGTATTGTCGACGCCAAAGATGGATTGGATGTTGCCAGAATCGGACTTCGCGCCATCGCTCACAAAAAATTCATCCGCGTCCAATGAAACGCCGTATCCCTGATAGCGCTCAACGAGCACCTTGCGCAACGACAGATTTCCCTCGTAATCGCCGTACCCGGTATAGGTTTTCGCGTCGCCCAGTTTATCCGCGCCGCGATGCAGTCCCGCGACAATTGTGGGGCCTAGGGGTTCGGTCGTATCGCCGATTCCGAGCCGCATCACCGTCACACCAGGATTCTCAGCGATAAAGGTGCGCGTACGTTTGGCAATTTCGGGAAACAGATATCCCGCCTGGAGCTTGTCGTAATTCGGGTTCGTCGTGGCCATGGTTTCTCCTTCCGGAACGCTTTATCCCGCGTGCGCTTGTCGATGCCAAACGCCCGCACACGGGCAGGCATGATAGCGCAACCTCTGCCTCGAAGGGAAGAAAACGAATGTCTTTTGCAAAACTTGCATTCAGCGCTCTGCTCGGGCATGTTCGCAGCGTTCCTCCGTCAACCAGACGCATGCGCGAAGGGCGCGGGACGGGGAATCGTTGGCTTGACGTTGAAGATGGAAAGGCGATCGAGACGCAATGACGACCCGCATTGTTTCAAGTCCGCGGTTGCGGATTTGCGCGCGCGACCCAAACGAGACCGTTGTGTTCGCCGTGCGCGAGCTGTCGGAATGCTTGACCCGCATCACCGGCGTCGAAACGGAAACGGTCCTTCCAGAGGACGGCAGCCCGGCGTCCGCGCTGTGCGTGGGACGTATGGATTGCTTTCCATCGTTGATTCCGCCCGGGGTGGCGGACCCGCGGATGGACGACGCCATCGCCATTCACGTGACCGGCGGTCAGGGCGTGATCGCGGGCATCAACCCCAGAAGCGTTCTCCTCGCGGCGTACCGGTATCTCACGGAACTGGGATGCCGTTGGGTGCGTCCCGGAAAAGATGGCGCGTTCTTGCCGCGCCTGGAGACGCTGCCGGAAGTCCATGTGGAGGAACGCCCGTCCTGTCGCCACCGCGCCGTCTGCATCGAGGGGTCCGTGAGCCTCGATCACGTAGTCGACATGGTGGATTGGCTGCCGAAGATCGGGTTCAACGGCTATTTCATTCAATTTCGCGAAGCGTACACCTTTTTCGATCGATGGCATTCGCGCGTCGGACGCCCCGAAGGCAAGGCCATGTCGCTGTCCGTGGCGGATGCCGCCGGATATGTCGCCGCCGCCGAGGCGGAAATCCGCAAACGGGGCCTGATCTACCACAAGGTCGGTCACGGGTGGACGTGCGAGCCGTTCGGCATCAGCGGGCGGGCCTGGGAAAAAGAGTCCGCCCCGCTCCCCCCCGAGGTCGCGCCCTATCTGGCGGAAGTGAACGGCAAACGCGAATTGTGGGACGGCATCGCGCTCAATACAAACTTATGTTATTCGAATCCTGAGGTCCGGGCGAAGATCGGGAACGAAATCGTTTCATACGCCCAGAACCACCCGGACGTCGACCTGCTCCATTTCTGGCTTGCCGATGGCTGCAACAATCATTGCGAATGCCCGGAATGCCGCAAAGCGCGTCCCGCCGACGTTTACGTCATGATGCTCAACGAGGTTGACGCCGCGCTTGCGGCGCGGAACCTTCCCGCGAGGATCGTTTTTTTGATATACGTGGACCTGTTGTGGCCGCCGGAAACGGAATGGATACGCAATCCGGACCGCTTCGTCTTGATGTTCGCGCCCATTGCACGGACCTACAGTCAGTCGTTTCGCGTTATGGGGCAGCCGCCCGCGCTGCCGTCTTTCGAACGGAACCGTCTGGAATTTCCCCGCACGATCGAGGCGAACATCGCGTTCCTCAAGGCTTGGCAGCAACTGTTTTCAGGAGATAGTTTCGATTTCGACTATCACCTGATGTGGGACCACCTGAACGATCCCGGCCACATGCATATATCCCGAACCATCGGCGAAGACATGAAAGCCCTCAAGGCCATCGGCCTGAACGGTTTTGTCAGTTGCCAGGTCCAGCGGGTCTTCCTGCCGACCGCGCTGCCCATGATTGTCATGGGCAGAATGCTGTGGAATAGCCAGGAATCTTTCGAAGATATTGCGCGCGATTATTTCGCCAGCGCCTTCGGGCATGATGCCCCCGCGTGCGAGGAGTACCTGACGAAGTTATCGTTGCTGTTCGATCCCGTCTATGCGCGGGGGGAAAAGAACGACGAAGGCGCGGCGGCGCGGTTTGCCGAAATCATCGAGGTCATCAACGCTTTTCTGCCGGTTATTGAACGCCATGCGGCGGCCATGGACGGTTGCCGCCAGGCGTCCTGGCGCTACCTCAAGCGCCACGCCGGTTTGTGCCTTGGCCTCGCGCGCGCCTATGCCGCCAAGGCCGCGGGCGATGCCGAACGGGCGGCATCCATTTGGCGCGGCCTCGCCGAACAAGCGTGGCGCGAGGAACCGGATATGCACCGCGTGTTCGATGCCTGGATCTTCACCGAAGTGCTGCGGCATCGATTCGAAAACCTTCCGCCGCAGACGCCAAGCTGAGGCAATCCGTCCATTTCCCCTTCTGGATCGGCGCGGAACGCGCGCCAGGACAGAAAAAAAGAATCAGCCCCCGTTGACAACGCGGGCGTTGGCGTATTCGCGCCGTCGCACCGTCAACGTCGCCAAGCCGATCAATAGCGCGGAGATCGCTATCAGGATGACGGCGGCGCTCACGGGCCGGATGAGAAGTTCCTCCTTGGCGTACATGCCCAGCGCGGTTTGGAAAGAGGGCTTGGCGCGCTCCGTCGGCAACAAGGGAAGAAGCGCCCGGACATATTTTTCGATGGTGAGAAAATCGATGTAACCGGGCACGATGTTGGCCAAACGTTCCCATCCGAACACAAGGACGATGCCCGCGATGACGGGCTTCCTGAAAAGCGCCCCCAGCAGCATGCAAAGCCCCCCGTATCCCAGCAACGCCATGGCAATAACAACGCAGTAATGACACGTCAGCAACAGGGTCGCCCGGGACACCTCCATGCCGCCGGCGGCGGCGCACGCGGCATAGGTCATCCAGACGGCAGGCAGCAGCAGCAGCGCGGCTACGCACCAATAGGCAAGGAACTTTCCAAGAACCAACGCGCCTCGCGGCATCGGACGGATGAGCAAATAGGGCATGGTTTGAGACTCGACCTCTTCTCCCAAGAGCATGGTGGCGAGAAAGAGCGCCATCAACGGAGCCAAGGCGGCGAGCAATAGAGTTTCCGAGAGGGTGACAAAAAGTTCGATGCCCGCGTAGGTTGGCGTCTCGGCGCGGACGAAAGAAACGGCCACCGGAACGGCCACCGGCAAGAGACAGACGATTGCCGCAAGAAGGGTGCGCTTCCGGCGAGCAATCGTGGAAACGGAACAGCGAAAAACCGCCCCCACATACCGGAAATAGGGCGGCCGCTCCATGGCGTCGGCGCCGATCATCGCGGCGGATTCCCGGGGCTTTGCCTTGATGGAAAAGCCCCGTCGCGGCGCGTGCGGCTACGCGTCATGCCGGGCACGGGCCTATACGCTCCATCCCGCGCGATAGGTGGACCGCACGAACGCGTCGGCCTCGGGCGCATTGAGGACGCGCATGTTTTGGCTGTCCCATTCAATCTTCTTGCCCGCGCGCAGCGCAAGATTGCCGAGCAGGACGGTCTCCGTGAAGGGACCGGCGTAATCGAAATGGCTGCATGCGGGAGCCCCCCCTTTGCACGCGTCGATCCAGTTCCGATAATGGTTGCCTTGGGGAACGCGATCCAGCATGCGCGGAGGGCGCCGAAAATCTTTCATGCGTTCGGTGGGCGTCAGCGTCACGCTTCCGGCGTAACAATCGGTGGTCACAAGGTCCTTATCGCCGAGGAACAACAAGCCGTTTCGTCCGTCGCCTATCCGGACCCGGGGATCGATCCCCTCGGGCATCACAGGGGCCATGCCCCCATCATGCCAGGTTAGCGTCACGGGAGGCATGTCTTCGCGCGCGGGGAACTGGTATTTCAGGACGCTGCCGCGCGGCGCCATTTCGCCATCGGGACTTGCGCCTTCGATGCGCGTCGCCTCCACGCTCACAGGAGCGCCCAACTTAAGCGCCCAGTTGGCTGCGTCGAGAATGTGGCAGCCCATGTCGCCCAACGCGCCTGCGCCGAAGTCCCACCAGCCGCGCCACACGAAGGGGCAATAACAGGCGGCCTTCGTTTCGGGATGCCTATGGACATAGGGACGGTAGGGCGCTCCGCCGAGCCACAGGTCCCAGTCCAGCGAAGGCGGCGCCGGATCCTCGCCGGCGGGACGGGAAAGTCCCTGCGGCCAGATGGGCCGATCGCTGATCGCGATGACCTCGCGCACCTGGCCGATCATCCCCGACCAGATGATTTCGCACAGAAGCCGCACGCCGTCGCACGAATGACCTTGGTTGCCCATCTGAGTGACGACGCCGTAACGGCGGGCGGCCTCCGTCATAACGCGCGTTTCCTGGATGGTGCGGGCCATGGGCTTTTGCACATAGACATGTTTTCCGAGTTGCATCGCCGCCATTGCGATGGGGGCATGCATATGGTCGGGGGTCGAAATCGTGACGGCGTCGATGCTTTTTTCCTTTTCCAGCAGGACCCGAAAATCGCGGTAGCGCGTCGCCTTGGGAAACTTGGCGAATATCGGAGCGGCGCGCTCGTCGTCCACGTCGCACAAGGCGACAATGTTTTCGCCCTCGATGCCCGCGTCGGGGTCTCCGCCCACGCCCATGACGTCGCCCGAACCCTGG
>JAKJDA010000013.1 GCA_022706165.1 Candidatus Hydrogenedentota bacterium
GGCCTTGCCGCGGTGTTAGGCATCGTGCGCGGGCACCATGGCGCCATCAACGTGTATTCCGAGCCCAACAAAGGGACATCGTTCAAGATCCTGTTCCCGGCGTTGCAGCAGGAAGCCGCGTCGTCCGCGCCAAAGCTACACGAGACCGACACGTGGCGCGGCAATGGAACCATCCTGGTTGTTGACGATGAAGAAATCGTGCGCAATCTCGCGCGCAAGATGCTCGAGAAAGCGGGATTCACAGTCATGACGGCAACCAAAGGACGTGAGGCTGTCGAGATCTATTCGACGCAGTTCAATGACATCGACTTGGTCCTGTTGGACATGTCCATGCCGCACATGGACGGCGAGGAAGCCTTTGCTCAGATTCGATTGATCCGCCCCAACGCCAAGGTCATTCTGGCCAGCGGCTACAATAAGCAGGACGTGATGGAGCGTTTTACTGGAAAAGGGCTGATGGATTTTATTCAGAAGCCGTTCGTGGTAGCCGAACTGACCAACGTGGTGCAGCGCGCTCTGGACAAGTCGGCCACGTCGACGGCGTATGTCGGCGTTTGACACCGACACTAAAATCGCTTATCCTCACAGCGTCGGCTCAGCAGTGGCTAGCCGATAGTAACGCCGGCATCAAGGGAAGCACGGTGAAAGTCCGTCGCAGTCGCGCTGCTGTAACCGGGGACGAAATCCGCACAAGCCACTGCCCGATTGGGCGGGAAGGAGCGGAGTGTAGGAGGAACCGGGAGCCAGAAGACCTGCCCGCCAGCTAGGATATTCCGTGCAGCAACTTCGCGGGAAAGGTTGCAGCAGGACAGGCCCTTCGTTTCAGACCTTCCTGCTTTTTTCCCTCATCGATGTCCTTGGATCATGTAACGCCATGTACAGCGCGCATATTTTTTTTGCGCATTAGGGAGAGAACTCGCATGAGAAGGTTGTATTTCATCGCATGTATCGTTTCGATCGCAGCCGCCATGCCCACGGCGATCGCCAATATGCTTCCGGCCACGCCTCCGCCAGGTTTCGACGCTTTTTCCCAGTTCCCCACGTCCGCGTTTGGGTATGGCGTCATGCTGGGCAATCTGCCTGATGGTCGCTTCGTGCTCTACGACGGCGACCAGGTGAAGGTTCAAACGGGCCGGGGAGAGGATGGGTGGCAACACATCGCCTCGGGATATGCAGGCGACGCGACCTTTTGCGCGGTCTCGCCGAGCGGCCGGATGGCGTTGTTGGGCGGCGGATACAATGGGAAGATTTTCCGGCTTGATCTGATTGCGCCGCAGGATTATTCCCCGGCGGCAGACTGCATCACGGGGCTGCCGAATTATTGGGCCGTATTCTTGGACGAAACGCGCGTTTTCGTCGAGGCGACGCCTGTTTGGGGATCTTCGGAAATTCAATTGGCCGATTTCTCGAGCGGCGTTCCCGTGTTGCGCAAGGTCCTTGATAAACCGGGACATTATGGCGCGGCGTTCGCGCTCAGTCCGCGTCGCGATCTGCTGTACGCCACTGCCGGCGACACCGGCGAGGTGCGGATTTTTCACGTCAGCGCGCTCTTGGACGCGTTTGCCGCCGATGTTCCGCTCACGTGGATGGATGGCGCCGTTCTTGGAACCTACAATAAGGGCGGCGTAAGCGCGGTATCGTCGAACGGCACGCTCATCGCCGGGACATGGGAAAATTCGGTGCAGTTTATCGACAGCACGACGGGCGAGATTGCGGGACTGCTTGACCCCGATCCGGTCGGCTATAACAGTTATGTCCCTTTTTACAACCACGTCACGAATACGGTGTATATCGTGAGCACGGTCTGGGAGGGGTTTGCGCCCACCGTAAGCGCATATGGTTCGCAAAAGGAATACGAACCCATTCCGGCAGTCGGCGCGTTGGGCCTGTTGATCTTGGCCAGCGGCATTGCAGGAATTTCGATCAGGCGTTTGCGGCGATAAGGGACAAGGCGTCCAGGAGAATGCTCCATGTTCCAAAGGGCTTCATTACAATCCTTTTTTCAAACGTCTTGGGCGTTTCTATGTCTGTTTTTTTTCCTTTTGACCGCAGCAGCGCGTGCGGAAGACCCATGGGCCGACGCGGTCATGCAGTACAGTCCGGGGCCGGGGGCAAGCGCGCCCTATGTAGATCCCTCCAAGACATTGGGGCCTCCGACGGGCCTGGGACCGACGTTGCCCAACAACAGCGGGGTCGTTTCGTTGGGTGGAGTCGGCGGGTCGCTGACGCTGCGTTTCGCCACGCCGGTTACGGACGATCCGGCCAACCCGATGGGATTGGATTGCATTGTTTTTTCGAATTGTTTTTGGAACGGAGGCAGTCCGCAACGGAAATTCCAGGAACCTGCCCTCATCGAAATCAGCGAAGACGTGAACGGAAACGGTTTGGCGGACGATCCCTGGTATCTCATACCGGGCAGCCGTGCGTTTCCGTATTCACCATTCCCGGCAGTCGTGGAACCAGCAGGGCTGGACAACCTTTCTCCCCACCCGATCACGTTGTTGGGCGGCAATATCACGAATCCAAACGCGCTCGACGCAGACCCTTCAAACGATGCCCTCGAGTACGCCTGGGGGTACGCGGAAATGACCCCGACCCAGATGCCGTATCTCGACAATTACGTGCGCCCTGACGATCCCTGGAAAGTGGGGCTCTCGCCTCGCAGCGGCGGGGGCGATGCTTTTGACATCGCTTGGGCCGTCGACGTTGACGGAAACCCTGCGTCGTTGACGCGTTTTCACTTTATCCGCTTGACGTCCTTCGTGGACCGCAGCATGCCGGGCCTTGGCGTTGTCTCGCCGGAGATCGACGCCGTAGCGGATGTCGCCCCGGAAATCGACAGCGATGGCGACGGGATACTGGACGAGTATGAGACGCGCGTGGCCGGAACCGACCCGTTCCGGCGAGAAAACACCGTTTTGCCGCTTGAAATCCCCGCTTCGGAAGGCGGAGGCGGCAACGGTGCGTTGCTCGGAACGGCGCGGGACGATCGAGGCGCGCAAATCCGTTTTTTTGCAGGCGCCGCGCGTTCGAATCCAGCCCGTGCGTTTCATGCAACCGTGGATATCCTGGCGCCCCCCGCGCCAGAGGGGACGTTGCCGGACGCGACGTTGCTGCCGTCTGCCGTCGTGCGCACGTTCCAATCGTCGACGCCGGATTTCGTGGCGGAAGGCATTCAACCCGCAGAGATCACGCTGCAATACCAAGCCGCTGAAATTGCAGGGCTGGAGGAAAGCGCCCTTCAACCGTACCGATTGCATAATCACGCGTATGTCCAGGATGGCCTTTCCTCTATCGAGTGCAACGCGGCCGTGAACCGGGTGACGTTCCGGACCCGGTATCCCGGAACGTTTCTCCTTGCCGCGCCCGCGGGCGCAGGCGACGAGCATACGAGCGAGGGGGCGCACGGCCCTATCGCCCTGACGGCGGAACCGTTTAACCAGTGCATTGCGAATCCGGCGAATACGGTGCGCGTGACCAGCGGGACCATCGTGGATGCTCAGGACCATGCCGCGGCCGATGGCACGCTCATCACGGTCTCCACTTCGCATGGTTCCATCGTAAGCGCCGATCGCGACGCCGTCACGCCAGGCATACAGGTCGCTGTGCTTGACGGAGTGATTTCGTTCATCGTTCAACCCGCGCGTGAAGCGGGCGCGGCGATAGTGCGCGCGGCAAGCGTTCAAGGCGATGCCTACGGGGAACTGCTGTATCTATTCGTGCCGGGCCCTCCGGCTCCGGCCATTTACTGGACCATCGCAGGACCACCTCAGGGCGAGGCTCCGGTCGAGGTGGAGGTTCAGAGCACGCCGCTGCATGACGCCATGGGAAATCCCATTCCCGACGGAACGTTGTTGACGGTCAGCGTGACGGAAGCGGCCATCACGTCGGGCGACGCGGACCTTTCCCAGCCGGGACACCAGATCATGGTCTCGGGAGGACAAGCGTTTCTGACGATTTCCGCGCCCAACCTGCGCGATTTTTTTCAGATCCATGTTTTTGAGGATGCGGCGCAGACGCGATACATCCATTCGACGACGCTCGCGGCGGGCTATTACGATTCCCTTCCCCTTGCCGCAGTTCCGGCGCTGATCGCGCCCGCGATGGCATGGCTGGGATGCCGGGCGCTTGCACGCACACGCAGGAATTCGAGGAAACGGGCATGAGGACGCGAAACGGCTTCACGTTGATTGAATTGCTCGTCGTGATCGCCATCATCGGCATTTTGGCATCGCTGCTCTTGCCTGCATTGAACAGGGCTCGCGCCAAGGCCCGGTCGATGCAATGCGTGAACAACCTGCGGCAACTTTTTTTGGCGAACCGGATGTATGCCGACGAAAACAAAGGTTTTTTCTGCCCAGCCGCTCCGGATATCGATTCGCCTGGAGGCGGCCTCGTGCGCTGGCATGGGGCGCGCGAGACGCCGGACAGTCCCTTCGACCCCGGCAAGGGGCCGCTGGCCGAATACCTGCCGGACCGCCGCGTGAAGGAATGTCCGGAATTCACCGAGTTCCAACGCGAGGTGAACGGAATGACGGCGTTTGAAGCGGGGACGGGCGGCTACGGCTACAATGCCGCGTACGTAGGGGGAACGGACTATCTCCGTCCCAGACCGTTGGCTTCGATCATGACCACGCGCGACGTCCGGCTCCGCAAGCCAACAGAGACGATTATGTTCACCGACACGGCGATGGCTCAAGATGGGTTGATCATTGAATATAGTTTCGCCGAGCCGCCCTATTTCGTGACGCCGGACCATCCCCATGGAAATCCGGATTGGGGATATGCTTCGCCGAGTCTGCATTTTCGGCACAATGGCCGCGTGAACGTGTTGTGGTGCGACGGGCACGTGACTTCCGAGAAGTTTACCTGGACGCCGACCGCGAATATCTACGGCGAGCGCAACAGCGCGCACGCCCTTGGCTGGTTTGGGCCCAAGGACAACTCGCTTTTTGACTGCGTCAAACCTGAGTGACGCAGACCCGGTTCCGTCCGCTTGTCTTGGCTTGATAGAGCTGCGCATCTGCCGTTCGGATAAGCAGATCGGCGATGAACGCCCCGGAATCATCCGGATGCGCCCATGCGACCCCAATGCTTGCCGTAATGTGCAACTCCGTGCCGTCAAGAGGGATAGGCGTGTCGGAAAGAGTTTGCCGGATACGATCGGCCGTGGCCGCTGCCTGTTCCAGGGCGATATCGGGCACGACGATCAAAAATTCCTCTCCTCCCATTCTTCCGACGGCGTCGTACAGCCGCACGTGCGTCGTCAACCGGCGCGCCACTTCGGTCAGAACGCTGTCCCCCGCTGCATGCCCATGGGTGTCGTTGATTCGCTTGAAATAATCAATGTCGACCATCATGACCAGCAAAGGGGTTCCGACACGGGCGCACCGCCCCAGTTCAGACGCGAGATGTTCCAACACGGCGCGCCTATTGGGAAGTTGGGTGAGGTAATCCGTCCGCGCTTGCTCGGCCAATTGTTGGTTCAAGCGTTCGAGCTGTTCTTGGAGGCCAAGAATGCGCAACCCGGCGCCGATGCGGCTCCTAAGCTCCTCGGCGTCGTATGGCTTGACGAGGTAATCGTCCGCGCCGGAATCCAGCGCGCTGACAATGTCCTCCTTCTGGTCCTTTGACGTCAACAATAGAATGTACGTAAGAGGACGATCCGGCATCTCCCGAACGCGCTTGGTCACGCCCAAGCCATCCAAACCCGGCATGATCCAGTCCAAAATGGCCAAACGAGGTGAATCGGGACAGGATAAGGCGCTCAACGCCTGGGCTCCGTCCGAGGTGACGATCACCTCATGTCCCCACCGTTCCAACTGTGCTTGAAGCATCCGGCGCGATACTGCGTCGTCTTCGGCAATAAGGATGCGCATACTCCCCCGTTCAGGATTCCGTCCGTCACGCTCTGCAACCCGCTTGGGCGGGGCGATCGCTGGCGTCGTCTTAACAGCCTTTTCCCATAGTACCTTGAGGGAATGTTTTTTTCCAGTGGGACGGAATTTGACATTACTTGGGGGTTTTCCTACCATGCGGTAGCGAATCCGGGCAGGCCGCACGCGATAGTTGTTTTCGCGGCGACCACTACACAAGACGTATGAAAGCAGGGAGCCATGTCCGCCAGCGCGCCGCAACCTCAAATTCGAAGCGAACTCAGCGAGTTGACGCTGCTTTTCGAAATCAGTCAACGCCTGGATCGCAGCATCGATCTGCGAGACGAGGTAGGGGCGGTGTTGGAAGCGATCGCGCAACACACGGGGATGGAGCGCGGCACGCTTACGCTGCTGGATCGCCATACGGGGGAACTGTATATCGAGACGGCTCATGGGTTGTCTCCCGCGCAACAGGATCGAGGCCGCTATCGCCCGGGAGAAGGCATCACGGGGCGCGTTGTCGCCGAAGGACGGCCCATGGTGATTCCCCGCATTTCCGAGGAGCCGCATTTTCTGGATCGGACCAAGGCTCGACAGCGGTTAGATAAGTCGAATATTTCGTTTTTGTGCGTGCCCATTAAACTAGGCAACAAAGCCATTGGGGCGTTGAGCGTTGACCGCCTTTTTTCCGATTCGGTCTCGTTGGATGAGGATGTGCGGCTGTTGTCCATCATTGCCTCGATGATCGCGCAAGCGGTGCGCCTGCGCCAGGAGGCCTTGGAAGAGCGGCAGCGCCTGCTGGAGGAAAACAGCCGGCTCAAGATGGAACTTGAGGACCGGTTTCGTCCGGCCAACATTATTGGGTCCTCGCGCGCCATGCAGGAGGTGTACGATCTCATTGGGCAGGTGGCCAAAAGCGACACCACAGTCCTCATCCGGGGCGAGAGCGGGGTGGGCAAGGAATTGGTCGCGCATGCCATCCACTACAGCAGCAACCGGGCCCACAAGCCCTTTGTCCGCGTCAACTGCGCGGCGCTTCCAGAGACAATCATCGAAAGCGAACTCTTCGGGCACGAGAAAGGCGCTTTCACCGGGGCCACGATGCAGCGCAAGGGGCGCTTCGAACTCGCCAACGGCGGCAGCATTTTTCTCGACGAAATCGGCGATCTCTCGCCTCACATGCAGATCCGCCTGCTGCGCGTCCTGCAAGAGCGCGAATTCGAACGGGTGGGAGGCGCCGAAACCATCAAGGTCGATGTGCGCGTCATCGCCGCCACCAACCGTCCTCTCGAAGAACTCATGGAAGAGAATACGTTCCGGCAGGACCTGTACTATCGGCTGAACGTTTTTCCGGTTCACATTCCGCCCTTGCGAGAGCGGCGTTCGGATATCCTGGAATTGGCCAATTTTTTCGTCGAAAAATACAGCAAAGCCAACCACAAGAGCATTCGGCGGATTTCGACCCCCGCCATCGATATGCTCATGAGTTATCATTGGCCGGGCAATGTGCGGGAACTGGAGAATTCCATCGAGCGCGCCGTCTTGCTCAGCAGCGACGACGTGCTGCATGGGCATCATCTCCCGCCGACCTTGCAGACCGCCGAGGCCAGCGGCACCGTCATGCGCGGAAAACTTGATGCGACGCTGGATGCGGTGGAGCGTGAGATGCTGATCGAGGCGCTAAAATCTTCGCGCGGCAACATGGCAAAGGCGGCGGAAGGTCTCGGCATCACCGAGCGCGTGATGGGGCTGCGCGTGCGCAAGCACCGGATTCCGGCCCGGCAGTTCCGAACGGGGCGAGCTCCGGCCTTCCACTCGTCAAGTTGACGAGGCCCTCTGAAATCACTACGCTGGAGCATGTGAACGTAAGCAACGGGCGGGGCCATTCGATGCCAATGCGACGATCCTCTTATTTTGCTTCCTCGATTTTCCGCAAACAGATGGTGGCTGCGTCGGGTCTTGTCTTGGTCCTTTTTCTGCTGGTCCATTTGGGAGGCAACCTCCTTCTCTTCGAGGGAGCCGCTCGTTTCAATGCGTATGCGGCCTCGCTGCAGTCCCTGGGGGGACTGCTTTGGGCGATTCGTTTCGCGCTCGCCGCGGCGGCAATCGTGCATGTCTCGTTTGCCGTGCTGTTGACCGTGGAAAACAGGCAGGCGCGCGATCGGGGCTACGCCGTCCGCAACACGCATGGAAACACGAATTTCGTCCGGAAAACCATGATCTACAGTGGCTCCGCGGTTTTCTTGTTTCTGTTTTTGCACCTCTCCGACTACGCGTTTGGCGATCGACAAGGCCCCGGAACGGTCATTGCGGGCGTGCATGGAGGAGAGAGTCTCGGCTTGTTTGGATTGGTATGGAACTCTTTCCGCTTCACGGCGCATGGGTGGCGCCCGGTGGTCTATATTCTTGCGGTGGCATGTGCGGGCGCTCATCTCACGCACGGCATCCAGAGCATCTTTCAGACATTCGGATTCAACCACGCGCGGTATACGCCGTGGATTCGGCGCGCGAGCATCGCGCTGGGCATCGCCGTCGGAACTGGATTCGCCCTGATTCCGTTGCTTGTCAATATCATCGGAACGCCCAGACCGTAGCCGCGATGACGTACACCAAGGAGCCGTTGCATGGGGCTTGACGCAAAAGTTCCGGGCGGGCCAATCGCCACGAAATGGGCCCGCCACCAGTTCGAACTGAAACTGATCAATGCCGCCAACAAGCGCAAGTACACGATCCTCGTGGTGGGCACAGGCTTGGCAGGGGCTTCGGCGGCGGCCTCCTTATCGGAGCTTGGCTACAAGGTCAAGGCATTCTGCATACACGATTCGCCCCGTCGCGCTCACAGCATCGCCGCGCAGGGCGGCATCAACGCGGCCAAAAACTACCCGAACGACGGCGACAGCGTGCATCGCCTCTTCTATGACACCATCAAGGGAGGCGATTACCGTTCGCGCGAGGCCAACGTGTATCGCCTGGCGGAATTGAGCGTCCGCATCATCGATCATTGCGTGGCGCAAGGCGTGCCGTTCGCGAGAGAGTACGGCGGTTTGCTCGACAACAGTTCCTTCGGAGGCGCACAGGTATCGCGCACTTTTTACGCGCGCGGCCAGACCGGCCAGCAACTGTTGATCGGCGCTTACGGCGCGTTGATGAAGGAAGTGAACCGCGGCGGCGTCGAAATGTTGCCGCGCCGTGAAATGCTGGAGCTTGTCGTCATCGACGGCAAGGCGCGGGGCATCGTTTGCCGCAATCTCATCACCGGAAAATTGGAGTCGCATGCCGCCGACGCAGTCGTTCTCGCCACGGGCGGCTACGGCAACGCCTTCTACCTCAGCACAAATGCGAAGGCCTGCAACGTGACCTCCATTTGGCGAGCGCATCGCAAGGGCGCATTTTTGGCGAATCCCTGTTACACGCAAATCCATCCGACGTGCATTCCGGTTCTGGGGAATTATCAATCCAAACTCACGCTGATGAGCGAGAGCCTGCGCAACGATGGCCGCATTTGGGTTCCGAAAAAGGCCGGCGATGGGAGACCCCCGCAGGAGATTCCCGAGGAGGACCGGGACTATTATCTCGAGCGCAAATATCCCTCGTTTGGCAACTTGGTCCCGCGCGACGTCGCCTCGCGAAACGCCAAGAACATTTGCGACGCCGGCCACGGGGTTGGGCCGACCGGGATGGCCGTCCATCTCGATTTCCGCGACGCGATCGAACGTTTGGGGAAAAAGCGCATCGCCGCTCGCTATGGCAATCTTTTCGACATGTACCGGAAAATCGTCGACGAGGACCCCTATGAGACGCCGATGATGATCTACCCCGCCGTGCATTACACAATGGGCGGGTTGTGGGTGGACTACAACCTCATGAGCAACCTTCCGGGATTGCATGTATTGGGCGAAGCGAATTTTTCCGACCATGGCGCGAACCGGCTCGGAGCGAGCGCCCTCATGCAGGGGCTGGCGGACGGCTATTTCGTGATACCGTATACGATCGGGCACTATCTCGCGACGACGCCGATGGAAAAGGCGGACGCGTCGCATCCCGCATTCCGGGCAGCGGAACAGGAGGTCCGGGGGCGCCTCGGACGCCTGCTTTCGCTCCGCGGCGGCCGCACGGTAGACAGTTTCCACCGCGAGTTGGGGCTGCTCCTGTGGAATAATTGCGGCATGGCACGCAGCAAGAAATCATTGGAAGACGCCTTGCGTCGCATTCCCGCATTGCGCGAGGAATTTTGGAGAAACGCCGTGGTGTTGGGCGATGGCGAGAGTTTTAACCAAGCGCTTGAAAAGGCCGGTCGCGTGGCGGATTTTCTCGAGTTCTCGGAATTGCTGGTACGAGACGCATTGCACCGCGAAGAATCCTGCGGCGGCCATTTCCGCGAGGAACACCAGACCGAAGAGGGCGAAGCCAAACGCGACGACGCCCATTTCTGTTACGTCGCCGCCTGGGAGTTCGCCGGCCCCGATAAGGCGCCCGTGCTGCACAAGGAGCCGTTGGAATTCGAGGCCGTGCATTTATCGCAACGCAGCTATAAATAGGAATGCCGTATGTCGAAGACAATCAACCTGACCCTCAAAGTCTGGCGCCAAAAGGACGCATTATCCCCGGGCCGCCTGGAGACGTATGAGGCGCGGGATATCGACACCGACATGTCTTTTCTGGAGATGCTCGATAGCGTGAACGAGGAGCTTCAACAGAAAGGCCAGGAGCCGATCGCCTTCGATCACGATTGTCATGAGGGCATCTGTGGATCATGCGGCGCGATGGTCAACGGCCAGGCTCACGGGCCTGTGCGCGAAATGACTCTCTGTCAACTCCATATGCGGCATTTCAAGGACGGCGACACGCTGGTGGTCGAACCATGGCGGGCGCGGGCGTTTCCGGTCATCAAGGACCTTGTCGTGGATCGTTCCGCCTTCGACCGCATCATCGGCGCAGGCGGGTACGTCAGCGTGCGCGCGGGTTCCGCGCCGGAGGCGCACTCCGTTCCCGTGCGAAAGATCGACGCCGACAAAGCCTTCGAGGCGGCCATCTGCATCGGTTGCGGCGCGTGCGTGGCGGCGTGCCCCAATGCATCGGCCATGCTTTTCGTCTCCGCAAAAGTTTCCCACCTGGCGCTATTGCCTCAGGGACAGCCCGAACGCCAGCGACGCGTCCTGGATATGGTATCGCAAATGGACCGGGAAAAATTCGGGAACTGCACCAACCACTACGAGTGCGAGGCCGCTTGCCCCAAAGGCATACAAGTCGCGAACATCGCGCGCATGAACCGCGATTTTCTGTCCGCGGCGTTGACCGAAGAAGAAGGAAAAGGCGGACGGATCGTGTAGACGCGTCTTCCGCAGAAGGAGATTCCGCATATGAAAGGCGTTGTGTTGGCTGGCGGGTTGGGATCGCGTCTTCGCCCGTTGACGCGCGTAACCAACAAACATCTTCTGCCGGTATACGACAAACCCATGGTGTTTTATCCCATTCAGACTTTGGTCGATGCCGGCGTCACGGAAATCATGCTCGTCACCGGCGGCAACAACGCGGGCGAGTTCCTGCGTCTGCTCGGCAACGGCGAAGACTTCGGTCTCAACATGATGCATTACACCTACCAGAAGACCGAAGGCGGCATCGCGCACGCGCTCGCGTTAACGCGGCAGTTCGTCGGAAGCGACAAAGTCGTCGTGATTCTCGGCGACAACTTCATCCAGGGAAGCATCAAGAAGGCCGTCGACGATTTCGACAAACAACCCAGCGGCGCGAAGATCTTCTTGAAGGAAGTCGACAACCCCGTCGAATTCGGCGTCGCCGAACTCGACGGCGATCGCGTCGTGCGCATCATCGAGAAACCGAAAGATCCGCCCTCCCGCAACGCCGTCATCGGCATCTACCTGTACGACAACGACGTGTTCAACATCTGCCAGACATTGAAACCCAGCGACCGCGGCGAACTCGAGATCACCGACGTCAACAACGAATACATCCGCCGCGGCACCATGACCTACGAAGTCCTCGACGGCTGGTGGGCCGACTGCGGCTCCTTCGAAGCCCTGCTGCGGTCAAATCTCCTCGTCGCAAGAGAAAACGGCGTGAAAATCTGAGAAGACTGAAACGGATGTATTACGGCTGGAGCGATGGAGGCGGTAGTGCAAATCGATCCCCTGGGCCGGCGTGTTGAACGCGCCGGCCCAGGGACGGGATCGCAGTCTAGTAGCGGCTGGAGCGGGCCGGGCGGCTTTCGCGCGGCTTGGCTTCGTTCACCTTGATGGTGCGTCCTTGAAGGTCGGTGTTGTCAAGGGCGGAGATGGCCTTTTGGGCTTCCGCTTGGTTGTCCATCTCGACGAAACCGAAACCCTTCGATCGGTTGGAATCGCGGTCGATGACGACGCGGGCGGAACTGACGCTTCCAAAGCGCGAAAAGGCCTCGTTCAGATCGCTGTCGTGGGTGTCATACGAGAGGTTGCCTACATAGATATTCATCATGCTCTCCTTTCAGGAGTGTGTTGGTCCTGTTACGGGTTCAGGGTTCTTGCCATACCAGGAGAGCGGAAATCAACAGGATTCGCGAGTCTGCCGGGTGGTAACCAGATTCAAGTACAAGTAACAAAACCTAAGTGCTTGGCTGTAGTATAGTCATAGAAGCCCGAGAGTGCAAATTTTTTTGAGGGGCGAAGGGCCTTCCCGGACGCGCGCACAGAGGCGGCTGTGTCTCCGGATAACACCGCAGCGCTCCACAATCCAGCTTAGCCACCCGCAATGCCATTCTTCTTCACATCCGTCTTGCGGCCCAGGACTTTCTCCAAGTCAACACGGGGCAGGGATGGCGTTGATGTCACGATTTCTTTGGTTCCGTCGGGCAGCAGTATAAACGTATCTTCGGATTTGACGCCGACGGCGGAGGGGTTCCAGGCGAAGGCGTGGCCGAGTGGCACGTCGAGACCGGCGAATTCCTGGATGGCTCTTTCCCAGCGGTCAGCATTGAGAATAGGGCTCTTCTCGCCGGGCGTGGCGATGCACGCGCGGCCTGCGTAACCGGCCGTGCCGCCTTGGTGGTGGTTGTGCCATTCGTTGGCGGGGAAGCCGAGGGTCGCGTAGGCGCTCTGGCATGCGGCGAAGACGTCGCCGAGGGTCTTGCCAGCCTCTGTCGCTTCCTGCATCAAGGCATCGACGCCGCACACGCGCGCGAACGCGTCGGGGATGTGCGCGGGGATGTCGCCCACTTTCACGAAACGCGTGATAGACGCGACGAGACCTTCGCGCAAGAAACAGCCTACAATCATCACGTAGCCGCGCACGGCGCGTTCGGTCAGACTACCGGCCAGCAACGGCGCTTCGGTGGGCAGCGGGTGGCGGAATTGCGCGATGCGCTCATCCGCGGCGATGAGCGCGACGGGGACTTGGCAACGGCGTTTAAGGCCTTCGGACACGAGCTTCGCGGCGATATCGGCTTCGCACATGCCGGCCTTGACGGATTCGACCGTTGCCACCATGGCCTCGGCGGCAAGTTTTCCGAGACGGCGATATTTCTCCAATTCATCGAGCGTCAGCAACCCGCGCAGGTACGCAAGTTTGCCGTCGACGTTTTCGCCGAAACTGCCATCGTCGGACACGAGATTGCCGGAGAACTCTTTGCGTACGCGTTCGGCCGGGTTGCTTTCCGTCCACAGATAGCTGAGCGATTCACAGCCAAGCGCCCCGAGTTCTTCGGCCATGAGACGCGTCTCTTCGATGTTGTTGCCGACGAAGTACGCCGCGCCGTATTTGTCGATAAACAACGAGTTCGCGCCGTTATCGGAGAACTGGTAGATGTAATTGCGTTTTCCGCCGGTGGCCATTGCGAAATTGTTTGCGTGCGACAGCAGGATGCCGTCGTAGCCGTTGTCGCGCAAGAACGCCTGGATCAGAGCTTTGCGTGCGTGAAACAGTTTCGCCTCGTCCATCATCGAATTCTCCCTTCCATGCGCTTACAAATTGCGTTTCGCCGCAGGCGCCCGGAGCGTCGCCACGCGTCGAATCAGTCCGTCTCCTTACGAAAAGCCAACAAGGTCTTCCAGACGCAGTTTTCCCATGTAAATTCCGCGGCGATCCTTCTTCCGCCGCGAATCGCGGCATCGCGTTCTTCGGGGGATTCCTCGAGCGCCCTCCGGATAGCCGTCGCGATCGACGCGTCGCTGTCGGGATTGCAATAAATGGGCGTGTTTCCCGCCGCCGCAGGAACGCCGCCCACGCGCCCCGCGATGACCCGCGCCCCAGCGCGTAAGGCGCGCAATACGCCTAATCCCGCGCCGTCGTGGAGCGCCGGACAGATGCACACGGCGCAGTGTTGATAGAGAGCAGTCAAGTGCGCGGTGGGACACCGTTCGATGCGCAATACGCGGTCGCCCCATGTCGCGCGTTCCTCGCTTCCAGCCGGTCCGTACACGACGAGCGAATGGGGAAGTTCATCCTGCAGTCGGCGAAACGCCTCGACGACGCGCCCCGCGTTGCTGGCCGCCACGGCTCCGCCGGCGATCAAGAAATAAGGCGGATCGACAAAAGTCGGTTGGGGATCCGTCGCGATGTCGTCCACTCCTGGCGGCGCAATCTGAACCTTGTTGATGGCCACCCCGAGCGCTTTGAGCAGGGCGTCGCGCACATACGCCGATGGCGCAATCACCGTGCGCGCCGCCGCGCACGTTTGGCGCGCATTTTCGATCGCCTGTCTCGCCGCCCGATCGCTTTGCGTCGCCTTCGTCTCGATGTCATAGGGGTCCAAGGCGTATGCCACGCAAGGAGCCGAGGACTTGACAGGACCGAATTCCATCGCAGAAAAGACGCAATCCACGCCGACTTTGGCGATTGCGGATTCGAGGGGGCGCGAAGAAGATCGGAAAAGCCGTCCAACCGTCATCGTTTTCTCGACCAGCAGCCGGTCATGTCCTTCGAACATGCCGTGGCTCTTTTCCGAAGTGAAGACAACGAAGCGGATTGACGGCTGCAGCTCGGTCACCTTGTGCAGCAGGTTCCGGAGATACCATTCGTCAAGCGGATGACTTTCCGTCCCGAGATGCGTGGCGTTGACACCTATTCGCATATAATCACGTTGCTCCCCGTCGCAGCGGCTCACTCGATATATCCGAGATTGGCGAGCCGTTCGCGGATACGTTCTTCTTCCTCAGGAGAGTAATCGTGCAGGTCGATGGCGATCAAGCCTGTTGCCGCCAACATATCCAGAACCTTCTCGGCGGCGAAATCCGGCGTGTCATTGGCGTCCGTTTCCGCCGCAATCTTCGTCCTGTCGCCCGGAACGTCCGTCCGGAACGCGATGCATACGGCCTCGTCCTGGGGCATGATTCGGTCGACGCGTCCCCCAAGTTCGAGCAGACGGCGGACCAGCACAGGCGCCGTTTCAGACGCCAAAGGACCGGTCAAGATAACGGTGTGCGCCGCGTCGGACTCGTTGGCGTTTTTCATGAAGAAATCGCCTTTCCTTGCATATCAGATGGAGCCTCCAGCCCGAAAAGCGCCAATACGGTCGGCGTGACATCGAGCAGGCTCAGGCCGGAAAGCGCCTCGCCGCTGCGCCGGGATCGATCGTCCAAAATAAAAATGCCGTCGTAATCGTGGTTCGCATCATCGGGCCCCGTGTCGTTTTCAAACGTGTAAACGGAGTCAAAACCCACCATGCCAACGCTGCGCCACGCCAGATCGCCCAAATACACAATGAGGTCCGGCGCGATTCCTTCCACGCAGCGATATATATCCTGCGGCTTCAGCGCCCGGTTTCCCAACGGCCTTCCGTCCGGGCCTGGCATGGACTCAATTTTCGCGATCATCTCGTCGCGAAACGACTCGTATTCGCGGGGAGAAACGACGCCTTCCGGTTCGCGGCCCTGCACGTTGAAAAACATGCGCGCGTAATAACCGCCGCTGCTCCAGACTTTGGTGCGCGCCCAATCGATAGCACAGTCCTCGATGCGACGCCGCCCCGCGCTCTCTTCCCGGAGCGTCAAGAGCCCCTCGCGGATCAGCCACTGGTTGATGCACACGCCGCCCTGCATGGCCTTTGCACCATGATCGGAAACAATCAGGACCGCTGTCTCGTCACCCACGCGATCGAGGAGTTCTCCGATGCGCTGATCGACGGCGCGGTAATAGTCGTGGAACACGCTCTCGTACCGGTTTCCCGCCTCAAACAACGGATGCGCGGGATCGCAATATTTCCAGAATCCATGATGCAGACGATCGACGCCCATCTCGACCATCATGAAAAAATCCCATGGTTTCGTATCCATGAGATGACGCGCCGCAGCGAAACGATTCTCCATCAAGGCGTACAAGCGTTCCAGCAGCGCATCCTTGTCATGGGTGCGAAAATCTTCTACGTCGAGAAGATATTCTCCGACGTTGGCGCGCAATTCATCCGCCAAGGATTGCGGATAGGTAAACTGGGCCTGCGTGTCGGGCGCGAGAAAATCCGCGACGAGCCAACCGTTCACGGGTCGCACCGGATAGGTCTGCGGCACGCCGAGCACGACGACCTTCTTGCCGGCGCGCGAGAGGATATCCCAAACGCGCGGCGCACGCACCGACGAGGCGTTCGCGGTGAACAAGGCATCGTAGGAACGATCCTTGCGATTGCGGAAACCGTACAGACCAAGCGCGCCGGGGTCTTTGCCCGACATCATACACGCCCACGCCGGCACGGTGATCGGAGGATCGCAACTGCGCAACGCGCCATAGCGCCCCCGCGACATCAAGACGCGCAGGCGCGGCAGATCAAACGCGTCCGGGCCAAACACAAACCTCGGCGCGGCGCAGTCCAAGCCGATGACCAGCACACGCTCGACGCGCGGCAAAGGCATTACACAACGCCCCGCGCCCAGTCGATGAGTATCTGCGCCACTTCAGGCCGCGTGAATTCCACGGGCGGCATTTCGCCGCGCTGGAGCAGTTCGCGCACCTTTGTGCCGCTCAACATCACATGGTCCTCGTTCGTGCCGGGACAGGTCTTCTTCGACGCCATGCTATTCGTTCGTTTTGACCAGAATGTATGCTCGAAAAACAACGGCGTGATGCCGATTTCGGCGGCGTTGAATTCGTCGAAAATGTAGTGCGCGTCGTACGAACCGTAAAAATTCCCGACGCCCGCGTGGTCGCGCCCGACAATGAAGTGCGTGCACCCGTAATTCTTGCGGATGATCGCGTGCATGATTGCCTCTTTCGGACCTGCGTATCGCATGTTGACCGGCATAAGCGACAACATGGCATGGTCGCGGGGATAGTACTTTTCAATCAACGCCTGATAGCACTTCATGCGCACATCGCCCGGAATGTCATCGCTTTTCGTCGTGCCCATCAGCGGGTGAATGAGCAGCCCGTCGCAAATTTCCAAGGCGCATTTCGTGATGTATTCATGCGCGCGGTGAATGGGGTTGCGCGTCTGAAAGGCCACGATCCGTTTCCACCCCTTATGCTCGAACGCCGCGCGAGTTTCCAGGGGAGTCAGGTTGTAATCTTGAAATTCGATGGTGCGC
>JAKJDA010000140.1 GCA_022706165.1 Candidatus Hydrogenedentota bacterium
GGTGTTCCAGGAGAGCATATCGGCTCCGGCCTCGAGGGCGCGCATGGCGGCTTGCGAGGGGTCTTGGACGTTGCCGACTTCGGTCGAGTCTATTGGACCGGCGAGGATTACGCCGGTGAATCCCAATTTGTCGCGCAGGTGGCCTTTGATCACGGTTTGGGAGAGAGATGCGGGGATGCCGGAGCTGTCCAGCGTGGGGGCAAGGGTGTTGCCGACATGCAGGATGAGGGCGCCGGCATGGATTGTCTGCGCGAAAGGGGCCATGTCGCGCGCCGCGACATGCGGTCCGGGCGTCAGCAGGACAGCGGATTGTTGTGCGCCGCGATTATGTCCTCCGCCGGGAAATCCCATGGGCATGGCAACGATTCCCATGGACTTCAGGGTCGTGACAATGCCGGCTCCCGCAGCGCCGACAAACGCTGGGTCGTCTCCCAGACAAGCGAGGGAGCCGCGCGCTTCGGGCAGGACGGGGCCCAGCGACAAGGGAGGGCCGAGGAAAAAGTTGAAGCCCATAATCTTCAGTTGTTCGCCAACGAGTCGGGCGTAGCGGTCGGCGATGGTCTGATCTCCGGTTGCGCCGATGGAGAGCAAGGAGGGGAGTTGCGCGAAGCGCCCCATGGTTTCGCGGTTGCTCTGACGGGGAAGGGCGTGAAGGTCGGATCCTATCAGGAGCGGGATGCCTTTGGATGGGCCTGCCGAGAGCGCGCGCACGGCGGCGATGTATCCGGGGACGGTGGAGGGCCGCATCACGGGCGGCAGGATGACGCCGCCCGGCGGATACTGGGTGAGGAGGGCCTTGTCGCTCGAGTCGGGCATGGGCCCGCCCTGCAGCGTGACGACCATGAGTTGCGATACGCGCGCTTGCAGGGAGAGTTTTCTTGCGTTTTCCTGGATGGTTTCCGGGGAGGGGGGCGGTCCAGGGCTGGGGCCTTTCCGGGCCGTTTCTCCCAGGCCGAATTCATGCACCTGCGCCTCGATGGGGGTTCCCAGCGCGATGAGGAGCAGAAGGATTGTTCCGAGAAGTTTTTTCAACGCGGTTTCTCCCTGTTTCGCACGGCGCGCTGCGATTGATTGCGGCGTGGCGATCGGATTTTACACGATTTGGACGGCGAGAACAGCGTTGGCCGATGGCCTATCATTGTGCGCGGCGGTCGAGGCGGTAGAGGAAGGCGAGCACTTCGGCGACGGCTCGGTAGAGATCCTCGGGGATTTCCACGGAGATGTCGAGCTTGGAGAGCAGCGCGACGAGTTCCGGATCTTCATGGATGCGTACGCCGTGTTCGCGCGCCAAGGCGATGATGCGTTCCGCGAGCAATCCGGTTCCTTTTGCGATGACGCGGGGCGCTTGGTCCTTGCGCCGGTCGTATCGCAAGGCCACGGCTTTGCGGCGCGGTTGTTTGGACGGATCGATCATCAGGCCCTCACGTTGAGTCCCGCGCTTGCGCGCAGCAGGTCTGCTGTTTCCCGTAGCCGGTTGCCGTCCCAAAGCGTTGCGTACACGCGGGAGGCGGCATAGCCGGCGTCTGCCAGGCGGGCCGACAATTCGTCGGCGTTTTCGTTGATGGCACGAACCAGTTCCTCGGTTGTCGCTTTGAAACAGCAGAGCAGGGTGGATGGGGTTCCGGGGAGTCCCGCAGCTCCCATGGTCACCCAGAGATCGCCGAGGCGGGCAGTGGAAAGATCGAGCACGACCGTGGCGTTGTGGGCGCGGAAGACGTTTCGCCCGTCGCGTTTTTCGCCGAAGAGGTGGACGTAGCCGCGGCGAATCGGGTTTTCCGGCGCAAACGGGATTTCGAAGAAGAGGTAGGGCATCTCGGATGCGCGCAAATTTTGCAGATGTCCGCCGGACAGTTGATCAAGGGCCGAGTCGATGGCGCGCAGGAGAGTTTCGCCTCGTGTTGTCGTGCGGGCGAAGGCCGCAAGCTTGTCGTTGTCGCGCAGCGCCAGCAATAGGGAGCGCAGGTCGTCTGGGGGCGGCGGCGGATTGGCGGGTGCGGCGTTTTTGGAAAGGATCGAGGCGAGGCGGGCTTCAAGGGGCCTTGCGGCGTTTTCGCCCAGTTTGCGCAATGCGGCGCGCAGTCCTTCGTTTTCGGATGCCATATATCGCCCGAGAAGCGCCGCGAATTCGTCGGCGGTCTGCTGGGGCATGACGCCGGCCGCAGCGGCTTGTCGCGTTAGCGTCATGACGGCGTCGAGGGCGCGGCCCAGGTTTTCGCGCCCGAGGAACAGGGAGAAGAGTTGGCGCACGGCGGTTGGGCTTGCTGGAATGCCGGGGGGCAGGAGGCGCGGGGCGATTTCGATCTGATCGCGCGCCGCCAATTGTTCCAATGCGGCAACGATCGCCGCTGTCAAGGCTGCGGGGGGCTGCGGTGCGGCGTTGGGCTGTGGGGAAACGGCGTCGGGCTGGGGCGTGATGCGCAGCCGGAGCGCGCCGGCATGGTTTTGGAGGACTTCGATAACGACGCGTTGGCCGGGTGTGAGGGAGCCGGCGTTTTCCAAGGGAAGGATCGCGTTGCCGATTTGGAGGGCCAGGGATTCGCCCGCCGGCTGCACGGTGGCTTGCAATGTCGCGCCGGGGCGAAGGGTTTGGAGCAGATGGGTTTGCGGAGGGAGCGAAAGGAAGACAGGACCGATGCCTGGAGGACCGCTCACGTCAGTGTCCTTTGTCTCTGCGGAGGCTGAGGATCAGGCGGACCTCTCCTTTGCCGATGCCCAATTCTTGCGCGATGAGGGGTATGGGCATGCCCGCGTCGCAGTATTCATACACGCGCGCTTGGAGAGGGGTTATCTTGGCGGATCCGTTTCCGCCGCGTTGGTTTTTTTGCGAGGGATCGGCGGGAGGCGGCTGGGCTTCCTGATAATTTAGGAGCGTGCGAAAGGCTTGCCGGGCCATGTCGGGATTTTCCGGCATCTCGGGCGGCGGAGGGGGGGCGGGCGCATGGGCATCCGGGGCTTCTTCCCCGAAATCCAGCCCGATCCAGTTATCGATCATGTCATTGAATCGGGGGGACGCTTCTGGGGTCGCGATGGCGCGGAGGGGCGGCGACGTCTCCGAGTGTCCGTTGTGTTGCGGGGAGGCGGTCCGGTCGGATGGGGGCGCTTCGGGTTGTCGGAAATCGGGAGGGCGGCGCGTTTCGAGTTCGGCGGCGAGCGCGTGGGCTTTTTCGCGTATGGCGGCGAGTTCCGCGCGCGTTTCCTCGACGGTTTGCCGAATTTGGCTGATCCGTTTGTCGATTCCTTCGGTGAGTTGGCGGGCGAGCGCCTTTTGCTCTTCGAGGATGTCGCGCATGGACTGGAAGAGGATCATCATGTTGGTGTAGTCCATCTTGCGCGGACGGGGGCGGTATCGTATGGCGGCGACGAGACGTCTGAGGAGGTCGTAGGCAAAAACGACGGATACGCATCCCGCTGTGATGCCCAGCAGGATGAGCAATCCGCTCAGCCATATCCGCCAATCGTTCATAGGTTATCTCGCACGGATGGTTGCCCGTGTCGCCCAAGATGATTCGCCCTGCCCCAGGACTATGGGGTTCCGTCCCTGCGCCGGGACGGATTAACTCGCGTCATATGGAGATGTCCAGGCGATGCGCTTGTTCTGCATCGAGCCGTTCGGCCCGTTCTTCTGCGTTGTAGACCATGTGCGCGGCTTCGTTGTCGCTGTCTTGCGGCGTCGCGTCGGGATCGGAGTCCTCGGGAGCGCGCTGTTTCCGGCGTTTCGCATACGGATTGCGGCGCCGCGCTTCTGCGTCGACTTGCTCGCTTTGGGATTGCGGCGTTTGCTGCACGACGGTTTCGGCGATCACGCGTTCTGATTCGACGTGCGCGGCGAGCCGTTGTTGGGCGGCGAGCGAGGCGCGATCCATGATTTGTTGCACGCGGTCCACCGCAGACAGGCGCGCTGTCTCGGTTTGCGGGTCGATGGGCTGAGGCATGTTCACCCCCCTTGCATGGCCTTCCGGAGCGCCTTCATGGCGCTGCTATGCACCTGGCATACCCGGGATTCCGACACCTCCAGGACGAGCCCGATCTCTTTCAGCGTAAGTTGTTCGTAGTAATATAAGTTTAGCACTTTTTGTTGTTGTTCTGGCAACTCGAGAATGGCCTTGACGATCCGGTCCTGCCGTTCTTTTTCGATGGCCTGTTCTTCGGGGCCGGGGAAGCGTCCGTCTCGGGTGATGTCGATTTTGCGGGTTTCGGAGGCGTCTTCCGAGGGCAGGTAGTCGTCGAGGGAGAGGATTTGGGCCGTTTGAAGTTGGGCCATGGCGTCTTCGACGTGATGTTCCGTGGTTTCGAGGGCCTGGGCGATGGCGGCGGCGGAGGGTTCCGCGCCTTGTTCGTGTCGCAGCCGTTCCCGGGCGGAGGCCATTTTCCGGGCCATGACGCGCAGCGATCGAGGGGCCCAGTCGAGCGATCGGATTTGGTCGAGAATGGCGCCGCGCACCCGGATAGAGGCGTAGGTGGAGAATTTGATGTCTTGGGTGTGGTCGTATTTCTCGACCGCGTCGATCAAGCCCAGCACGCCCCAGCCGATCAAATCGTCGATGTCGATGGAGGAGGGCACGTGGATCGCCATGCGGCCTGCGATGTACCGCACGATTTGCATGTGGTGGACGATGAGGGCCTCGCGGGCTTCATCGTCGCCCTTTTCTTTCCAGCGGCCCCAGAGTTCCTTTTCGTCGCGCATTACGAGTGACCCAGGCTCTCTATTCGTTCCCGGGCGCTGACGATTTCCGTGATGCGCAGGCCGAATTTTTCGTCGACGACGACGACTTCTCCTCGGGCGACGAGTTTGTCGTTGACGAGCAGTTCGATCGGTTCGTCCACGAGGTGGCCCACTTCGAGAATGGAGCCGGGACCTAGGGCGAGTATGTCGCCGATGGGCATCTCGATGCGGCCCAGGCGCGCCGTGGCCAGCAGGCGGATGTCCAGCACCATGTCGAGGTTGCCGGGGATGACCCGTTGTTGCGGCGGCGCGGGTTGGGGGGAGGGGGCGGATGCCGGGGAAGGGGCTCCCGTTGCGGCGACTTGGTTCAAGATGTCGTTGATCTCCGTTTCGCTGAGCAGGGTTTTGCCGGAAGGCGCCGGGATGACGTCCTCCAGTATTCGGGAAAAGAACAAGACTCCTTCCGTCTGTATGTCGGGCGGCACGGAAAACAGGAAGGAGGCAGACGTTGCCTTGTCTCCCAGCCGTTCGGCCAGGGCCGCCGCGGAGGCGGGATCGCAGGACATGACGCGCAACTGGGTCAACTCGAGTTCTTTTCCGTAGGCTTCCTTGAAATGGCTGACGCCGCCGCCCATGCAGGGTTCGCAGACTTCTTGGAGGAGGGCGATGTCGTCTTCGGTCAACCGGTTCGGGGATTGGAGGGGCTTGCCCGAGGCTTGTGTGGCGAGCCAGGCGGCATCGGACGCGGGGAGCAGGACGGCGATGCCGCCGCCGGTCTTGATGCCGGTTTGGATTGCCACGCCGAATTGCGTCAGGAACCCGTGAAGGGCGTCGGGCGTGAGGTCTTCCACGCCGAAGATCGAGTAGGATGCCGTTGCGTTGAGCATGGCTCCGACAATGCCCGAAAACCCTTTCATGAAGCCTTCGGCGAAGGTTTGGGGCGTGGTAGCGTTCATGTATGTTCCCTCGTGGTTGAGGCCGGGATAATCGTCAATCGTCCCGCACGATTTCCAGCAACTGCACGGAGCTTTGCTCGCTGCGGCGTCCGGGGGCGGCCTTGAAGCGGACGAGTCCGCCGACTTCGACGCCGATCGGCGCGTTCATTTCCGAGTCTAGCTGAATGATGTCGCCTATTTGAAGGCGCGCCAGTTCTTCGAGCGACAGGACGGCGTGGCCGAGAATGGCGTCGAGGGGGACGGTCACGTGGCGCAAGGTTTTGGCGATTTGTTCGCGCGTGCGTGCGGCGACGTCGGCGGGCATTCTCCGGATGTAGCGTGTTTGCTGGGATATTTGGTCGAGCACTGGGTTCAGGACCAACAGGGGGATGCACATGTTCATCGTGCCCACGCTGTCGCCGATGTGGACCTCGTAGCCGACGAGGATGACCATTTCGCTGCCCGCGACGATCTGGACGATGAGGGGGTCGCTTTCCATGGCGACGATGGTCATGCGGAATTCGATGAGTTGTTCCCAGGAACGTTTCAGGCAGTCGAGGATCATGAGGATGACGCGGTGGATGACGCGGTTTTCGATTTCGGTGAGTTCGCGGGAACGTTCGAGGGGCTGGCCTTTGCCGCCGAGCAGCCGGTCCACCATGGGGAACACAATGGCGGGGTTGAGCTCGACGACCGCTTGGCCGTCCAGGGGAGCCATGTTCACGATCGAGAGCGAGGTGGGGCGTCCCACGGACAGAATGAACTCGTCGTAGGTCAGCTGGTCGATGGCCATCAGATCGACGCGCACCACGCTGCGCAGAAAGGGCGGCAGGATGATGCTGAGTTCGCGCGAGAAGGCTTCGAAGAGGCTTTGAAGGCCTTTGAATTGTTCTTTCGAGACGCGTTCGGGGCGGCGGAAGTCGTAGGTGCTCGTGTCGCGCACATCGGGGGCGGCGGACTGTATTTCCTCGATGGCGATTTCGCCTTTCGAGACGGCTCCGAGCAGGAGGTCGATTTCATCCTGGCTCAGAATGTCGGGCATATGCTTCGCTCTTTCCTAACCCTGTCTCGACATGGCGGCGTAGTCCGTCTGTCTTGCGACGCTGCGTGAAACCGGGCGGCACGGTTGTTTTTCCGCCGTTGGGCAGAGTATAGCACAGGGTCTGGCATCGCGCAACCGACGGATGCCTGTAAGATATTGCAAAGCGTATAGATACGGAGAGAGGGCGGCGTCCCCGATGCAGATTTTTGGGCATTGAAAAAAATGGGGTCAACCTTTGGCGTTTCCCGGCGTTTACTAGGAAGAGGCAGGCGATCCACCTCCCCACATACACACGAGCCTCCTCCTTCGCATGGCGCGGACGAGTCCCCACCCTCGTCCGCGCGCCTCTTTGGGCAGGAGTTACGTTACGTATGGCGCGCCAGCGCGTTCAGGCATCGGCGCAGGGCGATCCCGGGGCGTGAATCCAATACACGCAACATGTCCAGTCGACCGGTCGCTTTGGCCTGGAACAGTTCGAGCGTGTCGGAGGCGTCGATCCAGATGCGCCGCAGGGTCCATGGATCGGCGTTGGGGGGATTGACGCCGTAACGATTGGTTGCGGCGAGGACAAATCCTGCCTGTTGTGCGAGGCGCACGCTGGTGTCGTTGTAGTCGGCAGCGGTTCCGAAGGGATAGGCGAAGGCCTCGATGGGATGACCGAGTTGTTCGCGCAGAGTTTGGGCGCATCCCAGGATTTCAGCGGATTGCGTGGTTTCGTCGAGATGGGAGAGGCGG
>JAKJDA010000141.1 GCA_022706165.1 Candidatus Hydrogenedentota bacterium
TACGCTGATCGGCAGCGGCACGGCGACGGTGAACGTGTTTTCGTCGTACACGGACGCGGGGGCGACGGCGCTGGACAACGTGGACGGCGACCTGACGTCGCAGATCGTGGTGACGGGTTCGGTGAACCCGGACGTGGTGGGCGTGTACTACCTGTACTTCAACGTGAGCGACGCGGCGGGCAACGCGGCGGTGCAGAAGGTTCGGACGGTGAAGGTGGTGGACAAGGTGAAGCCGGTGGTCACGATGTTGGGGACGAACCCGACGACGCTGAACGTGCAGACGGACGCGTACGTGGAGCCCGGCGCGACGGCGCAGGACAATTATGACGGGGACATCACGTCGCAGATCGTGATAGCGGGTTCGGTGGATACGAACGTGGTGGGGACGTACTACGTCACGTACACGGTGAAGGATTCGTCGAACAACACGACGACGGCCAAGCGTACGGTGAAGGTGGTGGACAAGGTGAAGCCGGTGATCACGATGTTGGGATCGACGCCGGTGTACTTGAACGTAGGGGCCGCGTACGTGGACGCGGGCGCGACGGCGCAAGACAATTATGACGGGGACATTACGTCTCGGATCGTGACGACGAGCACGGTGAACACGTCCGTGGCGGGGACCTACACGGTGAAATACGCGGTGAAGGACTCGTCGAACAATGCGGCGGTGGCGGTGACGCGCACGGTCCGGGTGTACGCGCCTGGGGCGATCGTGGTGACGCCGTCGACGACGCTGGATTTTGGTTCGCAGACGGTGTCGGGCGGTCCGACGTCTCCGGTGACGCTGTGGGTGACGAACGCAGGGGACGGTCCGTTGGTGTTGACGACGGCAGGGGTGAAGCTGAGCGGCCTGAACGTGAGCGATTTTGCGATCGTGAGCAACGGGATACCGTCGGGCGGGCTGGCTCCTGGCGCGAGCGCGGCGATCGAGCTGACGTTTGACCCGTCGGATTTGGGTCCGCGCACGGCGGTGCTGGCGATCAACAGCAACGCGAAGAACACGACGTCGTACAAAGTGACGTTGACGGGAACAGGCGCGGAGCCGGTAACGTTGACGACGAACGCCGTGGGCCAGGGTTCCGTGACGGCGAATCCGGCGGGACCGTATTCGACGGGCGACGTGGTGACGTTGACGGCGACGCCGGCGTCGGGTTGGGCGTTCCAGGGCTGGTCGGGCGATCTGAGCGGATCGACGAATCCGGCTTCGCTGACGCTGGACGCGAACAAGAGCGTGAGCGCGACGTTTGTGCGCGTGAGCGCGACGTTGACGTTGACGACGTCGGGTCAGGGAACGATCGGCGTGGACAAGGCGGCGCCGTACTACGTGGGCGACGTGGTGACGTTGACGGCGACGCCGGCCTCGGGCTGGACGTTCCAGGGCTGGTCGGGCGCCATAGGCGGCACGACGAATCCGATCAGCGTAACGCTCGGGCAGACAACAACCGTTGTCGCGACGTTTGAGCAGAACCAGTACAGTCTGACTGTCAACATTGTCGGTCAGGGCACTGTACAGAAAAGCATCGAACCTCCTTACGCGCCCAATACGTCGGTGACGTTAACGCCTGTGCCTTCGTCAGGATGGGCATTCGACCACTGGTCCGGCGCGCTCACAGGAACGGCAAATCCCGCCACGCTGGTGGTGACGGGGAATGCGGACGTCACGGCGACGTTCATACCGGCAGACCCGTCATTGGTGTATGTGCCTGCGGGTTGGTTTGAGATGGGAGCTCCGGGCAATGCGCCCGCGCCTCCGTCGAGCGCCGCACTCGATCTCATGTTGCAGTTGAATGCCCAGGGATACGGAGGAGGCGACAAAAACGGAACCAACTCCGGCGCTTATCCCAGCTATGGCCAGCCAAGCACGAAGGGAAATGGCGTGCTTGATCTGGCGGAGGTCGGCATGCTCGATTATATTCTCAGCCACTCGGACGCGCCGCACTATGCGACGGCCGTGGCGGCTTGGAATCGCAATTTCACCAATATCCAGACCTTGGCGGCGACGCCCAGCTGGCCCGGAAAATCCTATATAGATGCATGGGGGACGGGATCGTCCGGCGGGATTTTCTTCCCGTACATGACGGTGTCGTGCATGGCCGCGTATGCGACCATTGGCGACAGCCGCGATTTCGTAACGTATTGGCTGGGAGCGTATGACGTGGGATTCAACATGAGCCTGATTCCCTCGGCGAAGTACGATTTCACCACGCGCACCGTGAACGGATTGCCATACAACCTGACGATGTCCTCCGTTCTCGGCATTCACGCCGATGCCGATGGCGACGGTTTCACGAACCAAGCGGAATGGAACGGGCTCATTGGCGACACGGCGTTTCAGGACCTTATCTGGTCGACCAAGGAAGCGGCGGTCATGGCATATGCCAAGGTCGCGCTTGATCCTTCCAAGGTGGGCAGTCAGATATCGCTGGATGGTCAGTTCAATGGATATCCGCGGCACTTTGTCCAGCTTTCGCCGTACCGCATCGGCAAGTTTGAGGTGACTACGGGCGAATACGTGCAGATGCTGAATCGGGCTCTGTCACAAGGCAAGTTGTGCAAGAAAGACGGCACGGCCTACAACGGCGGCGACGTCTTTTTCAAAGACGCGACCGCCGAGACAAAGTCGTTGGTGCAACTCAGCGACTCCGATTGTCAAGTGTCCTACTCCGGTGGACAGTTCGTGGTCAAATCGCGCAACGGAATGTCCATGGCCAATCATCCCATGGTCGAAGTGTCGTGGTACGGCGCGGTGGCGTACTGCAACTGGCTGAGTGAAGCAAAGGGCCTGACGCCTTGCTACAACCTCAGCACGTGGCAGCGTGTCCAGCCTGCCGGCAACGGTTATCGATTGCCCACGGAGGCGGAGTGGGAGCGCGCGGCGGCGTGGGACACGCGTTATGCGGAGAGTTCGACGTTGCCCGATGGATCGCGCGGCAAGCACTGGGTCTATGGGACTTCCAGCGACGTGTTGGATTTTTCGTGCAGCAACTATAACGACTTCTATGGCGGCCAGTATTGCAATCCGGTGGGATTGACGACCAAGCCGTACACCTCGCCGGTGGGCTATTTCAATGGCCGCCCGGGCACGGTGGACAGCAAGAGCCCCGTGGGATGTTATGACATGAGCGGCAATGTGTGGGAGTGGTGCCAGGATTGGAAGGGCGATTATTCCAGCGATAGTCAAGTTGATCCGCAAGGCGCGGTGAGCGGCGGCTTCTTCGTATTGCGCGGCGGCGGGTGGAGCTTTATTGCGGGCCACTGCCGGACGGATTACCGCGGGTGGGAAATCCCCGCGCATACAGGCTTCAACGAGGGATTCCGCATCGCGCAGTCCGTTCAGTAGTAGAATCCATAGGCCGGTTGTCGCGCGCATGCGGCGGCCGGACGCACTCGGCGCATAGCGCCGATTTCGCCTCAAAGCGGGCGGAGACTGAGCAATTGGTTTCCGCCCGCTGAACGCATGCAGGGGCGTCGCGCATGCCGAAGGGCGTGCGTTCCTCCGACTAATCGCGCATGCTGCCGGAAAATCGCCGCGCTTCATCGCTTTCCTTCAAAGAGTTGCGAAGGATCCGCGACAAAGCTACGCTTGTGGCATGAAAAAGAACCTCGCGAAAGTCACGCTTGCCATTTCCGGGATGTCATGCGCGGGGTGCGTACGAACGGTCGAGGCCGCACTGCTCAAGACGCCGGGGGTGCATGAAGCGACCGTCAATCTTGCAACCCATGAGGCGACTGTGTCGCATAACCCGGACTTGTGTTCGCCGTCTGCCTTGATCGAGTCCGTCACGCGTGCGGGGTATGGAGCGCGGGATGTGTCCGATCCCCTGAGGCTCTCGGAGAAAGACGATGAGTCCGTGCGGGCATACCGCGCGGCGCGGCGCAGGGCGACGACGGCTTGGGCGCTGACAGGCCCTGTCGCCATCCTCATGATCGTTCATATGCTTCACATCGTCCATCTTCCCCGCATGGACCTTGTTGAAACGTTGCTCGCCTTGCCGGTTCTTGCCGTCGCGGGCGCGCATACATTCCGCCAAGGCGTCAGGAGCGCGATGGCGCTGCGCCCGACGATGGACGCGTTGGTGTCGTTGGGATCCGGCGCTGCGTTTCTGACAGGACCGATGCGCCTTCTTGGCGTGCAGGTAGACAACTACGCTGCTGTTGCCGCGATGATCATGGCGTTTCATCTCACGGGACGTTGCCTGGAAGCAGGGGCCCGGGGGCGCGCCTCGCAGGCCATGCGACGGTTGCTTGAACTCGGCGTGAAGACGGCGCGCGTGATGCGCGACGACAGGGAACAGGATGTGCCGATCGACGAGGTCGTTGTCGATGACCTTATCGTCGTGCGTCCGGGCGAAAAGATTCCGACAGATGGCATGGTCATGAGCGGACAGAGCGCCGTGGACGAGTCGATGGCGACGGGCGAGCCTATCCCCGTCGAAAAGTCTGTCGGCGACAGCGTCATCGGCGCGACTCTCAACACGACCGGCGCGATTACGATACGCGCCACCCGCGTCGGCAAGGACACGTTTCTGGCGCAGGTGGCGCGCATAGTTCGAGAAACGCAAGGCACGAAGGTTCCTATCCAAGAACTCGCCGATCGCGTAACCGGCGCGTTTGTGCCTGCGATTCTTGCGATCGCGCTACTGACTTTTGCGGCGTGGATGATCTTTCCCGGCCCGTTGAGCGCGTTCAGCGTAAACGTTGCCGCGTATCTGCCATGGGGCATTCCACAGGAGACGTCGCCGTTGACGCGGGCGGTGTTCGCGGCAGTCGCCGTGCTCGTGATTGCGTGTCCATGCGCGATGGGGCTGGCCACGCCGACCGCGTTGATGGCGGGCGCCGCGGCAGGCGCGGCGCGCGGCATTCTCTTCCGCAATGGCCAGGCGGCGCAGGCGCTCAGCGGCGTTCGCGTGGCGTGTCTCGACAAGACCGGCACCTTGACCTGCGGCACGCCGACGGTGATAGACGTCGTGTTCTTCGCGGCCCCCCCCCGGGCAGCGTTGCTTCGGTGCGCCGCGTCCGTTGAGGCGTTGTCCGAGCATCCGCTCGCGCGCGCCATTGTCGCATACGCCGCGCACGAGGGAATTCTCCCCGTTGGCGCGGATCATTTTCAGGCGGTTCCCGGCAAGGGCGCTTCGGCCGTCGTTCAAGGCCATGCGACTCATGTGGGGAAGTTGGAATATCTCGCGGGATTGGACATCGACGTCAGCGCGGCGGCGTCTGCGCTGGAGTTTCACGCGCACGCGGGCAGAACTTTCGTGACGCTCGCCATCGATCGGCAGGTCGTAGCGGCGTTTATCGTGGCGGACCCGCTCAAGGAGACGGCGCGCGACGCCGTGGCTGCGTTGCAATCGATGGGGATCGAGGTTGTGATGTTGACCGGCGACAATGCGCGCACGGCCCAGGTCATTGCGCAGGAGGCTGGCATTGCGCGCGTGATGGCCGACGTACTGCCCGATCAAAAGCGCGAAGCCGTGGCGCGTTTGCAGCAGGAGTTTGGACTGGCGGCGATGGTTGGAGACGGCATCAACGATGCGGCGGCTCTTGCTCAAGCGGACGCCGGCATCGCCATTGGCGCCGGCGCGGATATCGCCATCGAGTCATCGGGGATCACCCTTGTCAGCGGGCGGCTCGACGCCTTGGTTGACGCCGTGCGCCTTTCCCGCGCCTTGTTGCGCACGATCCGGCAGAATCTTTTTTGGGCCTTCGGATACAACCTCATTGCCGTGCCCTTGGCGATGGCGGGCCTGCTCCATCCGCTGGTCGCCGAGGCGGCGATGGCGCTCAGTTCGATCAATGTCATCGCAAACTCGCTGCGGCTCCGGCGTTTCGCGCCGTAAGCGTCGCGCGCTCCACTTACACGGCGCCGGCGGTTGCGGCGTGCAGATTGTCCAGCATCCGAAACAAATGGGCATGCGTCGTTTCCACATGGGCCATTCCCGCCCGCATTTCCGCCGGCGACTGGCAATATGGGCCGCCGTCTAGTTCGTCTTCGCAATGCACGAGCATGTCTTCGATGCTCGCCCGTTCGTATTCGAAGTGAAACTGCAGCCCCAATACGCGACCCTCGTAGACAAAGGCCTGGTGTTCACACCCTGCGCTGCATGCGGCATGGGTTGCGCCCGGCGGCACTGCAAACGTGTCCCCGTGCCAGTGAAATGCGGGGAATTCCCTCGGAAACCCTGCGAATACGGGCGATTTCGCGCCTTGCTCTGTCAGCCTGACCGGAAACCAGCCTATCTCTTTGTGTTCGTTGCGACGAACGCCCCCCCCAAGCGCGTCGGCGATAAGTTGTCCGCCCAGGCACGACCCCACCAATACGCGCCGCTTTTCGATGCAGCGCGCGATGAACGTTTTTTCACGCGCGAGCCACGGGTGCGACGATTCCTCATAAATGTTCATCGGCCCGCCCAAAATGACCAGCCAATCGATTTCCGATGCTTCGGGAAGCGGCTGTTCCTCGTACAGCAAGGTGCTGGTTATCGTGAATCCCTTGCCAATCGCCCATCGACGCATCGCTGCGAGGTCTTCAAAAGGCACGTGTTGCAAATAGTGCAATCGCATGGCGCGCTCCTATGTCTGCCGACGCGCCCGCGCGTCGGATTGGATATCGCGATCGTCGCCGTCGACGGAAGCAATCGCTTGTCGTCGCATGCACGAACCGCGGCGCATTCTAGCGCATTTGCTTTCGGCCTGCCTATCGCCCATTCCTCGCCGCAAGGCGCTTGGGCGGTTTGGGCGTGACGATGGATCACAGGCACGCGTTCGGCGGAATGCGCCGCCGTCGTGCAGGGAATGCAGGAGACTCGAGGGCTTGCCGTCTCAATGCAAAGGCGTTTTCAAGAAAACAATCCGCGTGCATCCGTCTGTTGAAACCCAAGGCATCTTTGAGTAGTCTCACTCCCGCATGGCAGGGCATCCCGTATGCAGGGATAGAAACCATAAGGAGTTACCGCATGGCGCAGGGCGCATCTTTTCGAGTCTTCCTTTCGGTTATGGCGGCGGCGGGCGTTCTGTTTGTCACGGGATGCACCCAAAAGGCCCCTGGCTCACCTAGTCCTACGTCTCCTGCCGCGACTTCGGCGGCCCCTTCCCCCACTCCGCCGCTTTCGACGTCTCAGCCGCAGGACGCGGCATCCCTCCCTGTGGATCCGACGACAACGGACGGCAACCTCGATTTGGATGTCGCCAATGCTCCGGCGGCGCCGCGGGGCTATCCTTCCACCAAGGCCGTGGAAGAGGCGGTGATGACACAGCAGGTCAAGCTCATCCGTCCTCCCGCGGGGCTGCCGCAGGGCGTCACCCTGCAGGAGGACATTGAGTACGGGAAGGTCGGCGACGTTCCGCTCA
>JAKJDA010000142.1 GCA_022706165.1 Candidatus Hydrogenedentota bacterium
CGAGGCGCGCTCGAACCGTCGCGACGCGCGCCTTGTCTGTCGTCAACAAAGCACGCTCTAGGCGATCGAGGCGCGACAAGGCCGTCTGCCTGAACTTCTCGGCCAATTCGGCGGCGTGGCGGTCCGAGGATCCCATGTCCTGTGCGAAACCGCGCAAGGCTTCCTCGATGCGCTTCCGATGGGCGCGCATGCGACGGATCGCGTCGCTTTCCGCCGATGCGCGCAGCGCTTTTTCCATCAGGGCGTCCGGCGGCCCCATCAAGTCATGCAGGGAAACATGGCATATCTTGCGAAGGGCGCTTAGCTTTTCAGTGATGAGCAGCGCTTGTGCGCGCGGATAGACCGCCGGCATCGGCAATTCGGCAAAGGTGAAGACGGGCTTCAACTGAGCCCAGTACGCGATTTCACCGGGGCCGCCGACGTATGCGACGACCGGAAAAAGATGCTGTTGAACGATCGGACGCCAAAGCGCGTTGGGGCTGAAGCATTCGGGCTCTGCTCGCAGAAACGCCGCCATGGCTTCTCGCGTGTGCGCTTTGGGGGGAGATCCAACGTGAAAACGGTTCTCGGCAAACACGACTTTTTGACGCTTCCCTTCGGTTTCGATGAAGAACGCGCACTCGTGGTCGTGTTTGCGCACTTGCGGCTCGTAGCCCAAGGCTTCGAGTTCGCGGGCCGCTTCGTTGGCGAGGCGCGCAACCGCCAACGGTTCTTGCAATGCGCGCTCCATGATGGGCGCGGCGGCCCTGCGGGCTTCGGGCAGATGCGCTGCAAAAAATACGAGGCCGCTTCCCTCGAAGAGGCGGGCCATGATGCGCGCGGTCCAATCGGCAAACGAGTCCGAGGCGTCGAGGCTTTCGTGTAAAAAGGCCGCGATTTCCTGGCGAAACTCGGAGCCTCGCGTCTCCGAAGCCGCCCGGTCGATGATCGCATGCAACGAAGATTCAACGGGCACGCGGTGCAGCGGCAGACCGCGGACATCCGTTTCGGGGGCGTACGTCAGCACGAGGGGCTGGCCGTTTTTGTTGAGCACGCGGGCCGTGCGGGCTTCCTCGAAATCGTGATCGTCGGTTGCGAGCCAAAACACCGGGACGCACGGCATGTTCCGGAGAGCGGTCAGCTCTCGTGCAAGTCGTATCGCGGTAATCGCCTTGTATATCGTATAGAGCGGCCCCGTCAGAAGACCGGGTTGCTGGCCTGTCGCGATGACCGCCTCGTCGCCGCGGAATGCGGACGAAGCTCCGATGCGTCCCTGATACTGCCGAATGGCCTGCGCGAGCGAGGGGGCCCACTCCCGCGCGGGAATGTTCCAGTCGTGGCGTTGCACCGAAGATTGGGCAAAAAACGACGTCAGGCGGGGCTTTTCCGTGAGATAATCGTGGAAGATGCCGTCGTTCATACTTTCGCTCCGACGGCGATCATGCGCGCGTGTTCCCGGGCGAGTGGCTCGCCGTGGAATCCGCCGAAAAAGGAGACCGTCGCAAGTCCGGCCGTGCGCAGCAGGGATTCGAACTCCTGGGGCGCGTAGAGGCGAACGGATTCGCGGTGTTCGCGGATGCAGACGCCCTGCTGGAAGATGGCCGCTTTTTTGTTGAGTCGTCGGGAGTTCCGGTCAATCCACCGTTCCTCGCGAATTTCGTGCGATTCCAGCCAACGCACGGTGCGAGGCGCGAGTTTTTCCTCAATGTGCTGTGCGTTCACGTGGTCGATGAAGAAACGTCCGCCGGTCTTGAGCGATCGGGCTATCTCCGTCAGGACCCGCGCGTTTTCGGCGTCTTCAAGGAAATAGCCGAAACTGGTGAAAAAACTCGTGACGGCATCGAAGGCGTTGACAAAGGGGATGGCCCGCATGTCGGCGCGGACCAGCCGGGAGGCCGGCAGCGTTGCTCGGGCCTCGTCGAGCAGGTAGCGCGAATAGTCCAGCCCGAACGTTGCACCGGCGCAGTTCATCAAATGCATGAGGTGACGTCCGCCCCCGCAGCACACGTCCAACAAGAAGTCCGATCGCTTGAGCTGCAATTGCGCCGCGGCGAACCGCGCTTCTTGCTCGGCCTGGGCGACGGACCGATGAGCGTATAGAATGGGGTACAGGTCGCCGAATGCGTCCTTGAACCAGTTCGCGTGATGCATCGTGTCGTGTTGCATGAGGCATCCATTATACGGCGGTCGAAAAAAATCATGCCAATCGCCGGAACAAGCCCTTTTCAGCGGCTGCATATTTCAAGACCGCCGAATTGCATCCATAGGCATTGTCGTTGCGCCGTCCGGCCCGTGAGTGGCGCTCTGGCCCAGACGGGCGTCCGATCAGGGCATGGCGTTTCTTGGAACTCAAAGGCTTTGGCGGATCGCGACTATCGTCCTGCGGCGGTTCCGACCAAGAGGTTCATCAACAGCGTCATTGGCGGCCGCAACACATACGGCGCCATGAGAATGATGAGAATCATGCTGTAGGGGGTCACGGCATCGAGATAGCGCTGGGCCGATCGCGGCAGGAAGTATTCCAGCACGTGGTGGCCGTCCAGCGGGGGAAGCGGAATGAGGTTGAACACCGCCAGAGCGACGTTTACAACGATAAGGGAAAGGATGATGCGCACAAAAATGTACAAGGCCTGGCTGTCAGCCTCCGTTCCTCCCAGTGTGAGGACGAGAACGTGGAGGGATAGGGCGGCCACGATCGCCGTGAGCAGATTCGAGGCGGGTCCGGCAAGGGCGATGAGCACAGGGTCGCGCCGCATGTTGCGGAGGTTGCGCGGATTGAAGGGAACCGGTTTTGCCCATCCCACCAGAAACCCCGCTCCCGGCAGGAGCATCATGGCGAGCGGCATGACCACGGTGCCGATGGGGTCTATGTGAGGCAACGGGTTAAGGGTGACCCTGCCCAGCAAGCGGGCGGAAGGATCGCCGCACCAGTTGGCGACGGCTCCGTGCGCTGCTTCGTGAATGCAAAGGGAGAGGAGCAGACACGGATATTGCAGGAGAACAACGAACAAAAGGTCCTGAAAATTCGGCATCGTCCAATATTCCCATTTGCCAGCGGCCCATCAATCGCTTCATCAAGCCGAGACGGAAGTATAGCGTAACGCCGGATCGGGTTCAAAGAAAAAGCGCCGTATCGACGCGCCTGACAATGCGGCGCGGCAACGCGGGGGGGGCGTCTTAAAACATACGCGCGAAAGGGTTTGCAAGCGAATGGCAGACTTCGTATAATGTTCTTGTTCTGGTTAGGCAATTGGCCGTGTAGGCATGTGTGCTGAGAGGGCGCGAAAGGGGAGCCAGGCAGGGGCCTGTCCCGCCGATCGCCGCGATGGGCTTGCGGGTCCAACGCCAATGGCGCAGGAGGGTTACCGACGTGACAATGACGAAACGTGAATTGGTCATCCACGTAGCCAACGAGTTGGGCATGACCCAGAGCGATGTGGCGAAAATCATCGAAGGAACCTTTGACGCCTTGTCGAAGAGTCTGGCCGAGGGAAAACGTTGGGAATTGCGAGACTTCGGAGTGTTCGAGGTGAAATCGCGCGCTTCCCGAATCGGCCGGAATCCTCGCACGGGAGACCAGGTCCCTGTGCCGGAACGTCGCGTCGTCACGTTTCGCCCCGGTAAAAAAATGAAGGAAATGATTGCCGCAGGCAACAGTGCGGCGTTGGATAGTGTCGAACGCCAGCATGACGCCGCCGACGGGAAGGTCCTTTCGAACGGTTCGGCTGATTCCTGCGACCCCAGTTTCTAGCGGCCCGTTGCTGCAATCTTGTGCCGCCGAGCGAGGATGATTGGCCCGGGATCGCGGCGTGGAACCGCAAGGAAAGCGGCCCTTTTTACGAGATTCCGCAACGCGGCTTCCGGAAATAGTCCCACGCGCAGGCTACACTACGCCGTGTTCCGGCGACGTTCCAAGGGGTTGAAAAACAGGCGTTTGCCGGGGCATGGCGAAGTCGCGGCGAAGAGGCGGAGTGTAGAGGCCCCATGAAAATCCTGGCCCTTGATGCGACGACGGCGATTCTCACGGTGTGCGTGTGGGATGATGGCGCGGTCATGGCCGAGACGGTCGTGAACTGCGGGCGCACACATACCGAGCGTCTCATGGACACAGTGGATTGGGTTCTGCGCGAAGCCGGCGCCGATGTGGGCGGGCTGGATATGTTGGCCGTGGCCAAGGGGCCGGGGTCGTTCACGGGGTTGCGCGTGGGCGTGGCCGCGATGAAGGGCTTGGCCCTCGGGGCGGGGTTGCCGCTGGTGGGCGTTCCCACCTTGGATGCCCTGTCCCGGCTTCCGGGACGGTGTGATGGGACGTTGTGCCCAGTCCTGGACGCCAAGATGAGCGAAGTGTTTGGGGCCGTGTATCGTTTTCGCGATGGCAAGCGGACACGGCTTTCGGGCGACCGGGTTTGTCCTGTCGAATCGTTGATCGAGGGGTTGGAAGGTCCCGTTTTGTTTTTCGGCGATGGCGCCGCGCTGTATGCCGATCGCATTCGCGCGGTCTTGCCGGAGGCGGTGTTTCTGCCGTCCGCGGCGACGGTTTCGAGGGCGTGGGCGGTTGCCGAGGAGGCCGCCGTTTTGTTGGCGGCGGGCGCGGGTTCGAATCCGGATGACGTGACGCCCGTCTATTTGCGGATGTCTCAGGCCGAAGAGCATCGCGATCGCGGGATGCGCGAAGGGGTCCCCGCATGACGTTGGCGCCCGAAGCCGCGGCGCGCTTCGTGCGTTTGGCGGAGGAGCATTTGCCGGAGGTCGTGCGGATCGAACAGGAAGCCTACCCGGAACCCTGGACGGTCGGGATGTTCCGGCAGGAAATCGAGAGCAACCTTTCTCATTTTTTTGTGATGAACCTGGGAGACGAACTCGTGGGGTATGGCGGGTTTTGGCTTGTGCTGGACGAGGCCCATATCACGAGCGTCACGGTCAAGAACTCGCAGCGGCGCAAGGGGTTGGGCCGTGCGTTGATGACGTTTTTACTCGACAAGGCCCGCGAGGCGGAGGCGCGCATCGCCACCCTGGAAGTCCGCGTTTCAAATGTTCGGGCGCGCAGCCTGTACGAGAGCCTGGGATTCCAGAGCGTCGGTCTTCGTAAAGGGTATTATCCGAAGACGAACGAGGACGCGGTCGTAATGCTCAAGGAACTGGGCATCAGCGCTTCTTGCGGGTGAGGAACACTATCGCGGATGAAGGAAGCCCTCGCGCAAAGCTGGAATGAGCTTGCTGCTCGCCCGTTCGTCTCCGGAACGCCGATTGGAGGAATCGGGGCAGGGTGCATCGAATTCGGTCCGGATGGATATTTTCGCAACATCACCATCAACAACAATCGGACCGCCGCCACGCGCATTCCTGTGTGGGACCGTTCCTTTTTGGCTGTGCGCGCTTCGGGCAGTGCGGGGGGGGCGTGCAGGATTTTGCAGCCAGGGGCGTCGTTGCCGTTTGCGGCGGCGAATGTGCAGCCGGTCTTCACTCCGGAAGGTTCGCTTTCCTGGGAGGGAGCGTATCCCTGCGCGCATTACCGCGTTGCGCCGTCGGATTTTCCGGTCGAGTTGGCCTGGACCGTCATGTCCCCCATAGTTCCCTACGATATCGAGGCGTCTTCGCTTCCGTTGATTTTTTTTACGCTTGAAGCCCGAAACGCCGGCAGCGAGCCGGTCACCTTTTCGGCGATGTTCAATTGGGAAAACATGTGGGGATGCACGCAATCCACGCATCCCGATATCCGAGGGGCGATACGGCCCCGATTGTCTTCCGAAGGCGACGTCTCGGGCAAGGCGATCGAGGGACAAGAGGGCTCGGAGGCGCTTCCCCTTCTATTGGGGCTTGAATTCGGATCGGTTGGCGCTTGCCAAGACAATGCCCATGGTCATTATGCGTTGAGTTTGAAACAGGAGGATGCCGTCGAGACGTCGGTCATGGCATGGCGCCAGAATAGTCCCGAGGAACTACGGGTATTTTGGCAGGCGTTTGCAGAAACCGGGAAGCTGCCCAATCTCATTTCTCAAAGCAGGGAGAGCCATTGCGGGGCGGTGTGCGGAACGACGGAACTCTCTCCGGGCAGGAAGCATTCGTTCGTGTTTCTGTTGGCGTGGCATTGCCCCCGTTTCGAGGTGGATGGCGTTGACGAGGGCAACGAATATGCAAACCGTTTCGCCAATGCCCTCGACGTCACCGCTTTTGGTTTCAAGCATTACCGCTACTTCGTCGACGCCGTCGAGGATTTTCGCTCTCGTTTGACGTCGTCTTCTTTGCCTTCCTGGTTGACGCGGATGTTGTTGAACGGGAACTCGGTTTTTTCGACCAATACGATCTATACGCGCGACAAGCGTTTTGCCATGTTCGAATCGCCGGCATCGCCACGGACGGGATCGATCGGGATGCGTTTGTACAGTTCCTTGGCCACGACCCTGTTTTTTCCAGACCTGGAACGACGAGAACTGGAACGGTTATGTCAAACAACCGATTCCGTGATAGCGGGACGCGTGTATGGTTTTCTGGGGGAGGGCGGCGTGAGTTATCCCCGGTACGATGCAGGCGATCGCGAGTTGCAAGAGGCCAATGCGTCGTTCCTGCTGATGGCGTGCCGGGATTTCTTCATGACGGGGCGGAGCGCGACGCTCGACATGCTATATCCGAAAATCCAGGAGGCGATCCAATACGTTGTCGCGCGAGACCTCGATCAAGACGGCTTGCCCGAGTTCGAGAACGCCGAAACTCTTTTTGGGGAGTGCTCTGATGTGAGCGGCGGCAGTTATGCGGCGGGTCTGTGGGTGGCTGCATTGATGGCCGTGGCGCGTCTGGCCCAGCACCTCAAGAAACGGGAGGATGCGCGCGCGTATGCCGCATTGCTGCAGAAAGCCCGCCATGCCTTTGATGCGAAATTTTGGAACGCGCAGGACGGTTTTTACGCGGACCGTCGCACGGATGACGCGGAAGGCGCCGCCTCCGGTTCTGTGTGCCGTGCGGCGCAGTTAGCGGGACAATGGTACGCCGATTTTCTCGGGATCGGCGGCTTGTTTCCGGCGGGTCGTGTGGGGCGCGCCCTCGAATCGATGCGGCGGCTCAACGAGAAGCGGAGCGGCGTGGCCAACGCGGTTGACGCCAATGGCGGTCCCGCAGCGCTCGTCGAGGCTTCCGGCGAGTCATGGCCGTATATTTCCTTGGCGCATTATGCTTGCCTGAACATTTCGCGCGGGAACGTGGACGAGGGGATAGGCTCCGTTCAGAAGGTCCATAAAAACATCATCGTAAAGAGCGGACGGGAATTCGACCGTCCCTTGCGGTGGAACCTGGAGGCGAATGCCCCCGTTGCGCCCGATGACGAACGTCATATGGGCGCTGCGTCGATTTGGCACGT
>JAKJDA010000143.1:0-310 GCA_022706165.1 Candidatus Hydrogenedentota bacterium
GCGGATGCGCGACGGAACAGCGCCTCATCGACGACCAGCACCGCTATGCCGACGCGCGCGCGGCTTTGCGCAAGGAAGGCCCGTCTATGCGGCCGGAATGGACCTAACGACGCATGGACGCCCATGTCGCGATTCTCGACAACACGCTGCGCGAAGGGGAACAAGTCCCCGGCGTATGGTTCACGCGGGATGAGAAACGCACGCTGTTTCGGGCGTTGTTGGACGCCGGAGTGGACATCGTGGATGCCGGAATTCCGGCAACGTCGGCGGAAGACGCGGATTTTTGCCGCGAATGCGCGGCGCTGGCGGG
>JAKJDA010000143.1:376-7035 GCA_022706165.1 Candidatus Hydrogenedentota bacterium
CAAGTTCGCGACCACCCCCGCCGCCATCAAAAAACGCTGCGAACAACTCGTCGCCTACGCGCATACGCAGGGACTCGAGGTCAATCTCGTCGCGGAAGATGCCTCGCGCGGAACCGTTCCGCTGGTGTGCGACCTGGCGGACTTCGCCGCGCACGCGGGGATCGAGCGGCTGTTCGTGTGCGACACGGTGGGCGCCGCATTGCCGACGCGCTTCTCGCAGCTGATCGAGGAGGTTGTCCGCGCAGCTTCGGGGCGATGCCAGACGGGCGTGCATTGTCACAACGACTTTGGCTTGGCCACGGCCAACACCTTGGCGGCCGTCGAGGCGGGCGCCGAAATCGTCAGCGTCACGGTGAACGGACTTGGCGAGCGCGCCGGCAATGCGCCGCTCCATGAAGTGGCCCTGTCGCTGTCGCTCCTCGCCGGACGCAAACACGGAATCGACCCGCGCCAACTGCCGCGTCTCTCCGAACTGGCCGAAAAGGCGTCGGGCATGTTTCTCTCGCCGCTTACGCCCATCGTGGGACGCAACGCGTTCCGGCACGAAAGCGGCATTCACGTGGACGGCCTGCTCAAGGCGTCGCGCGTCTACGAGGAACTCGCCCCGGAGATCGTAGGCCGCACGCGGGAATTGGTCCTGGGCAAATCAACCGGCACGCATTATCTGCGCGCGTTGCTGCACGGCACGGCATATCCTTCCGATGACGCCTTTCTGCGCCGTTTGCTCGATCGCGTGCGCCAAGAAGCGCTGGCGCATGACAAAAGCGCGGCGCGGCGCCTGCATGCCTCGCTGGATGCGCACTACCGAGACAATTTCGGATTTCCCCTGTCGCGGTTTTGGGAGCTGGCGGCTGAAATCGCCCGAGAAAAAACCTCGTGAACGGCGCTGTTCCGGCAGGCGCGACGCCGCCCCAATGAGGCCATTGTGCTGACTGAAATCTTGAAACGACACGATGCAGGGCCCGCTGCGGGAGCCTATCGCTGGTATGCGCCCGATCTGGCGCTGCTGCCGGAGTATGCCCTGGCGCTGATGGAAGATGACATCCGGCGGCGCGGCGGAATCGCCCTGTCGGCGGATCGCCTGTTGATCGCGGCGGACCATTTCGCTCCTCCGGCCACGATAGAACGCGCCGCCATGTTGCGCATGGTCCAGGACCTCTGCGCGACAATGGGATGGGAGCCGCGCCTTTTCGAAGGCATCTGCCATCAACTCCTGACGGAGGACGCGCGGACGCTTCCCGGAACGCTTATCATCGGAAGCGACAGCCACACCGTCACCGCGGGCGCGCTGGGCTGTTTTGCGGCGGGTTTCGGCAGCACGGATGTCTACGGCGCGCTGATCACGGGGAAAATCGCCCTGCGAGCGCCCCGTCTGATTCGGATCGTGATCGCCGGAAGCCTGCCGCCGGGCGTCATGGGCAAGGATGTCATTCTCGAACTCTTCCGCCGGTGCGGCGCGGAAAAACTGAATGGCGCCGGCATCGAATTCATCGACGAAACCCGTTCGCGCATCTGCCAAAGCGACCGCTTCGCAATCTGCAACCTGATCGCGGAATGCGGCGCCGAGGCGGCGTTGTTCCTGCCCGACGATGTCACCGAGGCGTTTTTGGCGGAACGCGACGGAAACGCGCCCCCTCTTCCGGGCATTGCGGAAGAGTCGTACGATGAGGAAATCGTCATCGACGCGGAGGCGCTTGAACCGCTCGTGGCCCTGCCGGGCAGTCCGTTCCGCGTGGCGGCGTTGCGCGCATACGAAGGCCTGCCGCTGCATCAAGTCTTCCTGGGTTCGTGCGCCGCTGGACGGCTCGAAGATTTCGCCGTCGCGGCGGCAATCCTCGATGGGCGCCGTGTCGCCCCCGGCCTGAAGGCCATCGCGATCCCTGCCAGCGCGAAAGTCTATCTGGCCGCGCTGGAGGCGGGCTACATCGCAACGCTGGTCGCTGCGGGCGTGTGCATCGGCAATCCGAGCTGTGGTCCGTGTGGCGCCATCGACAAGGGCGTTCTGGCCCCTGGCGAGCGTTGCGCCGCCACCATAAATCGCAACTACGAGGGCCGCATGGGCGCTCCGGACGCCGAAATCTATCTCGTGAACGCGGCGGCGGCGGCGGCGGCCATGGCGACGGGAAAACTAACGGACCCGAGGAAATTGTTGTGATGGAAGTCATCGAAGGCGCCGCGCTGGTCCTGGGCGACGACGTCAATACGGACATCCTGCAGCCGTCGCGCTACTTTTCGCTCGAGGCCCGGCGCCGCGTAGCCGGCGTGCTTGCCGGGCAGCGCGAAAGAGGAACGCTTGCAGGAATCGTCATCTTGGCGGGCCGCAATTTCGGCGTTGGATCGAGTCGCGAGTCCGTGGCGCGCGGCATGATTGAAGCGGGCGTCGCAGCGATCGCTGCCGCGAGCGTCTCTCGCATTTTTCTTCGCAACGCCGTCAATCGCGGGCTACCCATCGCGGCAGGACTCGATCGTGCGGCGTGTGCCACGATAGCGACCGGGGATCGTGTCGCGCTGGACCTGCGCGCACAGCGGGTGATCTGCACGAGCCGTTCGGTTTTGGCGGCGGTCGATCCGCTCGATCCGTACCTAGCCGCCGTGCTTCATGCGGGCGGGCTGCTGCCGTATCTGGAGAGCGTATGCGACACATCGACGTCGCCGTGATCGGAGCGGGCCCCGCCGGGCTCGCCGCCGCCGTTCGCGCACGATGGGTAAAAGCCTATCGCGGCGTGCCCTGTTCGGTTGCCGTGTTCGATCCCGCGCCGGCGGGCGGATTGGCCGCGCTGGGCGCACCGCGATTGACAGGCCCGACGCCCCTTCCGCTCATCCAAAATCTCCTGAACGAGATGCGCACGCTCTCGCTGTCTATTACGCCCGCGCCCGTCGACGCGATCCGCCGCGCGGGCTTTCGATGGGCGCTCGAAAGCGAGGGGCGCGAATGCTGTCGCGCGCGCGCCGTCGTGCTGGCCACGGGATTGCGCCGGCTTGCCAACGAAGCCGATTATTTTCGCAAGGGCCTGTCGTTGACCCACAACGGCTACGACGACATTCCGCGGCATCTGGAAGCATTGTGCGCGGGCCGCAACGTGCGGGATGTGTTGATCATCGGCAACGCAAAAACGGAAAATCTGCTGCCCGTCGTAAACGCCGTTCGCCGGCGCCGGCCCGAAACGCGTTTCACCTTTCTCTTGAACGAATCGCCTTCGGACGCCCTGCGCCGCCGATTCCAAAACGAGAACGTCCTTTTCGGCCGCGCCGCGCGTTTTTCCGGCGCGTCCGATCTGGAAGAGGCGATATGCGAGTGTGGCGCGGAGCGGATCGCTTTTCCATGTCAATTGGCGTTCGTGGACTACGTGGCTTTTGAGATCAAGCCGGAGCGGACCGTTGCGGCGGAAGGTCTCGCACGCGACGCGCATGGCTTCGTCGTTATTCAACGCGACGGCGCGACGAATCTTCCGGGCGTTTTCGCGGCAGGCGACGCGACCGGCATGCTGGCAATGGCGCTCAAGGCGATCGCGGAGGGGTCCATCGCCGGATTCGCCGCCTATCGGCATGTATTCAGCCAAAAATTCGGATGCGCCGCGCCGCTCTTTGCCTATGCCGCCGTTGACGCTCCCCTTGTGCCCGAGGCGAGCGATTACCCCGACGTGAACGACTCCGATCTGATTGAGCCGTTGGCCCCGATGGATTTCGCCCCGGAAGCGCTTGCCCGCGACGCGGAGCCGTTTTTCAAAAACGGCCCTGCGACGACGTATGGAGCTCTGCGGCGCGCATTGGGAGAGGAAAAGGCGCGAGACCTGCTCTGGCGGATGTTGGACGCAAAGTGGTGCACGATTCAGCCGAGGGAGGACGCCGCCGGTGACGCATGATTGGGGCGAAGCGCTTTTCGCGGAGATTGCCGCGTTCCTCGCCGAAGGCCGGAGCGACGAGGAGCGCTTCACGGAACTCGCGTTTGCGTTGGCGCGGCTGCAATACGCGCACGTCCCGCTGTACCGCGGATGGTGCGATGCACGCGGCGCGCGCCTGGACCGGCTGAATGCCGTGGACGAGATTCCCGCGCTGCCGACCGAGGCGTTCAAGCGAACCGAGCTGCACATCGCGCCGGACGCCATCGTGCGGCGGTTCCACACCTCCGGCACGACCGGCGGCGCGGGGCACAAAGGCGTTTCGTGTTTCAGCCGCGCCGATCTTGCCCTGATGGACGCGGCGATCGACGTCAACGCGACGCGTTATCTTTTCCCCGATCACGCACAGCGCCGGACCGCGATTTTTGTGCTCGCCCCCGCGCCGGCCATGGCCCCGCATATGATTATGGTTTACGGCATGGAACGTCTCGTTCGGCGATACGGGATCGCGGACAGCGATTTTTTTCTTGGCCCGTCCGGGCTTGAGACGGACCGCCTCGAACGCGCTCTTGATGCGGCATGCGTCGCCGGGACGCCGGTGACGCTGATCGGCGCGACCTTGGGTTTTGTCCGTCTGTTCGACGACTTTCATGCGCGCGGTAAACGGTTTCCGCTGCCGCCGGCGAGCCGCGTCATGGACGCTGGAGGATTCAAGGGAAAGCGTGAGGAAACGCGCCGGGAAGCCATGCTGGATTCCTTCCGTCATTTTTTGGACGCGCCGCCCGAACGATGCGTGAATTTGCTGGGAATGACCGAACTCGCAAGCCAATTCTACGACGACAATGTGGCGGCGCACGCGGAATCCCGCCCTTGCCGCGAAGGAAAGCAAAACGCGCCGTGGACGCGAACGCGCGCGGTCGATCCGCAAACGCTGCGCGTTTTGCCCCACGGAAGCATCGGCATCCTGCGCCATCTCGATCTGGCCAATGGAGGACACCCCTTCGCTGTGCAGACCGACGATATCGGCTTCACGACCCCGGAAGGGTTTCACGCACTCGGACGCCCCGACGCCGTTGAAGCGCGCGGATGCAGCGTGACCGTGGACGAACTCGCCCAACAACGGAGATGAACCGTGCCGAAATCCGCTGTCCAGCTCGACGCCTTTTATCTGCCCGAGGATTTTGCGCCGCCGCATCCACTTGAACGACACGAGACGTCGCTCTCCGGCTCTCTCGCGCTGCAGCAACTGCACGCGACACCGGAACTCGTCGCGGCGTTGGCGCGGCACGTAAAGCAAGCGGGGCGCGAGGTTCTGCGCGCCATGCCGATCCAAAAAATCGTGCACGCGCTCGACATGGCCGCCGAGGAGTGGCTGGAGCGCCGGGCTCCCGATTATGACGCCGTCATCGACGCGATGGCCGCGGTCACCGGATTTTCGCGTGAAATGGTCTGCGAATCCGTCCGCATCGAACAGCATTCTTCGCGGGCGGATGACATGTGGCGAGCGCTCGCGAACGAATTCGGCGATCCGTCCGTGTTGGACAAATTCGTCTGGCGGCCCGAAGCGAAGGGTTATGTGCGGGCTTGCGGTCCCGACCTGACGCTGGCGTTATCGCCGGGCAACATCCCTGCGTTGAGTCATCTGCCGTTCATGCGCGCCCTGCTGGTGAAATCGCCGATCCTGTGCAAGCCCTCGGCCAGCGAGCCCGTGTATGCCGCCGCGTATGCACGATCCCTGGCGCGTTGTCTTCCCGAGCTGGCCCGCTGCATGGCGGTGATCTATTGGCATGGCGGCGACGAATCCCTCGAAAACGCCGCGTTTCAAGAAGCCGGCGCCGTGATCGCCTTCGGTTCCGCGGAAACCTGCGCTTCCATCTCCTCGCGCGTGCCTCCTGGCGCAAGGCTGATCTTGCACGGCCACAAGCTTGGATTCGTCGTCGTCGATGCAGCAGCGGTCCATGCCGCGAACCGGGACGATCTGGCCGCCCGCCTCGCCTACGACGCCGCCATGTTCGATCAGCAGGCGTGCCTGTCGCCGCATTGGATATTCGTGATCGAGAAAGACGGCGAAGAAGCCGCGCAACTCGCTGCGGCGCTGACCACGGCCTTGCGCGCCATCGAAACGGTCCTGCCGCGCGGCGCGGCCACGATCGCCGAATCGGTGCGCTATTGCCAAGCGGCGGACGACGCCGAACTCGCTGCCGCGATGGGGGAGCCGACGCGTCTCTTCTCCAGCAGGGACGGCGACCGTTTTCTGGTTCTCCTCGATCGGCGGCGTCCGTTGCGGCCGAGCTGTCTCGGGCGCGCAATCACGATAGTTCCCGTCAGCGGGATCGAAGAGATCGAAACGCTTCTGCGTCCGTTCCTGGGTTACTTCCAGAACGTTGCGATCGAGGCCGCTCCCCCGGAAAGCATGGACATCGCCGAGCGTCTTGCATGGCTGGGCGCAACCCGGGTATGCCGTCCGGGCCGCATGGCCTGTCCCTCCATGATGTGGCATCACGACGGCCTTCCCTGTTTGGAGGCGATGGTGCGCTATTGCGACTGGGAAGGGCAGGACGGAGCTGCCTCGCAGATTTCCTGATGCAGGAAAGCCGTGTTTCCTGCGTGGTCCGCTATGACAACCTCGATGTGCGCAGACGGTCCTGTCAGGTCTTCGTCGCGCGCCCAAACAAGCAAGTTTTTCTCGGGATCATAATCCATCAGCAACCATCGTCCGCGGCAGGTCGCGCGGATGTCCGCAATGCCGCTGGCGGCGTCGGCCACGCGCAGGCGCATCGCGGGACGAGGCCATGTCTCGGCGCCGCCGGGCGTTGGCTC
>JAKJDA010000143.1:7045-7302 GCA_022706165.1 Candidatus Hydrogenedentota bacterium
ATCCATTCGATAACCGGCGGTTCGATGTCCTCCATCGCGGCGAACACGCCAAGCTCGCGCACCTTGCAGACAAGCCGCCCGCCCTGCTGCTCTGTGTCGAGACGCGACCAGCCCTTTTCCGATGCGCGATACAGATGCACGCGGGCGGGCTTTTCCGCATGGGGCGGAATGGTCGTCGATACGGTCAGCGGGGCATCGATCGGGGCATCTCCCGCATCCAGGCGGAAGGGATCCCCCAGCATGCGTGCAGGGGGGGC
>JAKJDA010000144.1 GCA_022706165.1 Candidatus Hydrogenedentota bacterium
GAGGCGTTTTTGAAAAACCACCCGTCCGATCCCAGGGCAGCGCGCGCTCAAGGACTGATGGGCATTTTGCATTTCCGCTTGGGAAACCATGCGGAGGCCGTGCGCATCCTCTCGAATCCCGATCTGCGGGAAAGCGATCCCGTCGCGGAACTGCCGATGTTGCGCATGCTGGCCCAAGCCCAGGCGGCGTTGGGCGACCTTGCCGCTGCCAAGGCGAGCTGTCTGTTGGCGATTGCTTCCCATGCGAACATCAATCCCGAACAGGACCGGATAACCCTTGGGGCCTTGTGTGAAGCGATGGCGGAACAGTCCCCAAGCGACGCCGATCGCAAGACGCATTGGAATGCGGCGATGGACGAGTATGCGCGGGCGTTGCAGGTTTCGGGAATCTCTCCCGGCGTTCGCGAGCAGATCAACGCGAAAATGAAGAGCGTTCGCGGTCATCTTGCCGCGCTCGCCAAGCCCCCGGAAGCTACAACGCCGGCCGTTGACACGGCGTCGGCGACGCCCGTCGAAGCCGAGGAAGAAACGCCGGAATACGCCAAAATACCGGCCATCGATCCCGAAGAAAGCGAGGCAACCGCCGCCGCGGAGGGGGCTTCCGCGGCAGACTAGCGGGCGATTGTCCGCGGCGCCAGCATGGGGTCGGGTGATGTATGAGCGCCGGGGCGCAGGGGATGAAACGTCGTGAATGCCGATGGATGTCTGAAGCGAGGAGAGAGCGTCATGAAGATGTTGCGCGGAATATTGGGCGGCTGGACGCTCCTGTGGGCATGCGCGACACTGCCCGCGTTTGCCCAACAGACGGGCGGAGGAGCGATCAAGACCAGCGATTTGGTCTATGTCGAGGTGTACCGGCACCCCGAACTCTCCACAACGGGGCAAGTGGATGGCAACGGCAACCTTTCCCTTCCCTATGTGGGCAACGTGAACCTGGCGGGACTTACCGAGAAAGACGCATCCGAACGGGTGACGGCTGCCCTGACCAAGATTCTCAAGAACCCCCGCGCCACCGTGTCCCGAAGCGCTAGCCCGACGGCGCCCAGCGCCTACCGCAAAACCGAAATGCGCACCGAAATCGTGCCGCTTGAGAACGCCAATGCCGAACAACTCAGCAGAAACCTGCAAAACATCAGCAGCGAGGGCGGATCCGTTTCCTTTGATCCCGACACCAATTCGCTCATCGTCACCGATTCGCCCGAAGCGATCAACAACATCCTGTCGATCATCCAGCGTCTCGATCAGATGCAAAGCCAGCTCACGCAGGTCCGCATCGAGGCGAAGATCGCCGAGGTGCAAATCGGCGCCATGAAAGAGCTGGGCGTGCGCTGGTTTGTTCAGGGCGAGGATTTGCTGGGAGGATATTACGCCATGCCCACGCAGACCGTCGGCATCAACGCGCTGCGCGGATCCCAGGCGGATCCGATGAGCAACGAGCACGTGGGCGGACTGAACGGAAACAACGTGGGGAATTTGGGGCGCCAATACGTGAACAATGGCAAGTTTGATCGCCGCCTGAATGCGCCGGTTCACGTGCCGAAAGCGGGTCAGATATTCCTGGGAGGCCTGAGAAACGGCATCGATATCGGCGTGATGTTGGATGCGCTCGTCGCCGACAACAAGGCCCAGCTGCTGGCGAACCCAAACGTGCTGACGGTCAACCACAAAAAGGCCGAAATCCGCAGCACCGAGGAGTTCCCGTACACGGAATACGGCACGGAACTGTCGGGCGTCGCCACGTTCAGCACGAAGTTCATCGACACCGGCATCAAGTTGGCGGTGACGCCGCACGTGTACGAATTCGAAGGAAGCCCTTGCGTGCGCCTCGAACTCGCGCCGGAAGTCTCTTCCACCGTCGGAACCAGCAACGGCATTCCCATCCGATCCGTTCGCAGTTCCAGCGGAGAGGCCCGCGTCCGCGACGGCCAAACGCTTGTTATCGGCGGGATATACCGCAACGACTCCACAAACGTGGAGCAGCGCGTTCCGGGGCTTGGCAGCATCCCCGTCGTAGGAAATTTGTTCAAGCGGACGGAACGGGCCAAGGTGCAGACCGAACTCATGGTTTTCGTCACCCCGACGGTTCACCCAACTCCTGATACGGTGACATGGGATCGCATGTTGGACGTCAGCGCCGTTGCGGCGGAATCGAAAGCTTCAAAGGCCGTCGCGCCGGATACGCCGCGCGAGAACCGGAAGGATTAGCAGAGCATGGTGTCTGACACGCCCCCTCTGGATCAGGCCACGCCGCAGGGCCGAGGCGAAAATCAGCTCCGTTTTCTCCTGAACGTGGGATTGAGGAGATGGCGTCTCATTTTTGCCTGCACCCTGACGGGGCTGATCTTGTTTGGCGTCTTCGGAACGATCAACCTGGAAAGCCCCCTTGGATTCGAGGCTTCGACGCAGTTCCGCGTGGTGAAGTCGCCATGGCAGGACCTGCGCGACATCGGCGGAAGCCCTGCGCGCGACATCACCGCCGAAATCGTCGTCAAGGAAATCGAAAACAACCTGCGTCCATTCGCGGAAAAAGTGGCGCGGGCGCTGGTGCAACGCGACATCGAGAAATCGCGGGCGGGGGCCGCCCTGGCGACCGAGGAGGACTTGCAGCGCCGAGGAAGCGCCGTCCAGTCCACCCTGGCGTTCGAGTCCATCCCGGGCAAGGACCTTATCGCCCTGCGGGTTCAGGGCAGCACCCCGGAAGAGGCCCGCGAGACAGCGGAAGCCGCGGCGCGCGTTTTCATCGACACGAACGTCCAAAGCATGAAAGACGACATCGCCGCGACGCATGACTTTGTGCAGCAACAATTGGAATTGATGCGCAAGGATCTCGACGCCGCCGAAAAAAAGGAATGGGAAATGCGCCAGGCCATGGGCTTTCGCACGCGCGATCGCATCGTGGAAGATATGGAGCGCAAGCGGCAAGAGCTATTGGACGCGAGCGAGCAACGCACCCAGCTTTTGGCGAAAGTGGAGGAAATCGGCAACACGCTTCGATCGAAGAACGAGCAGTTGCCGGAATCGCTGGGGCAAATCACCGACGACGTGGTTAGGCAGCTCTTGGGCGAGCTCGACAATTTACTGCAGCAGCAATTGTCCATGAGCATTGTCTATACGTCCGAATATCCAGGGCTTCAGGAGATCGAAGAGGAGATACGGGAGAAAAAACGCGCCATTCTCGAAGCCGTTGGCAAACTGCAGGACGGCCCCCTCGGAGGCTCCAGCGTATGGGAGGAGCGACAGACCCTGCGGCAGCAGTACCTTCAACTGCAACTCGACCTGACGTCATTGGATATCCGCACCGCGACCACGCAAAAACTGCTGCAGGCGCATGTCGACGAACTTCCCGCATTGGCGGAAAAGAACCTCGAGTACCGTCAGACGGAGCAGGAAGTCGAACAACTGCGCGCACAGTTCAAAAAGCTGATCGAGAAGGAATTCGAGGTGCGCACGCAGTTGCAGCGTGGGCTGGGGCACGTCGAGTGGTACAGTCCGGTCGACGTCCGGCAGTCCAATGTGGCCGGCAACGGCCTTAAATACTGGATTACCTGGCTATTGGGCGCGCTCGTGGGGCTAGGCGTTGGCTTCGGACTGTCCATCATCCTGGAGATGTTGGATACGTCCATTCGCGGCATTGAGGACGTCAACGACTATATCGGCCTCGAAGTCATCGGCACCATTCCCGAGATGAAATTCACGCGGTATGGCCGGGTGCGCCGGCGCGGCAATTACGTGGTTCTCGAGAACGACGAACAGGCCGACGCCTGCATTGTGACGTTGCACGACCCCAAGTCGCCAATTTCCGAGGCGTATCGCGCGTTGCGCACCAATTTTCAATTCGCGAACATCCAAAGCAAGGCCCGCCTGGTCATGGTGACCAGCGCCGTGCCGGGCGAAGGCAAGACGACCACGGCCGTCAATTTGGCCATCACCCTGGCGGACAGCGGGGTGAAGGTGCTGCTCATCGACACCGATCTGCGGCGGCCGCACGTCCATCATGTGCTCAAGATGGAGCGTGGGCCGGGGCTGGCGGACGTGTTGCGCGAGGGCATCGATTTTCATAACGTCGTTCGTCCAACGCGCGTCGAGAACTTGACGATTGTGTCGAGCGGTCGGGTTCCTCCCAATCCCAGCGAATTGATCGGGTCCGAGCGCATGCAGCGTTTGATGGACCAGTTGCGGCACGAGTTCGACATGATCATCTTCGATGCTCCGTCGATTCTTGTCGTGACGGACCCTGTCCTGCTTGCCTCGCACGTGGACATGGTGATTCTGGTTGTGTCGGTCAACAACGCGCGCCGAGAGACGATCCTGCGTGCGCGCCGGTTGCTGGACGCCGCGCAGGCGCGGGTGGCGGGAATCGTGTTGAACGGACTCGAGGCGACCCGTCGGCATTACTATTACTACTATTACTATTACGACGAGGAAGCCACGCGCCGCAAAAAGAACTGGTATCATTTGTAGGGCGAATTCCCGCAAACGCTTTGCTGCAACATCGTCATCACGCCTGGTGCGCGCGCCGCGAACCAGAAGCGGCAACCGTGCGGGACATGGCGGAACCGGCGTTTCAAGGGCCTCGCGCCGACGAGTGGACTGATTCGTGGGATTGTTTCGATCCGAATACAAAATTGGTCGCGGAGAGACGCCGGAAAGCCGCGTCGAGGCTCCTTTTTTCGCGCTTTTTGTGGTCTTTTCGGCCCTGAGTCTGTTTGTTCTTCACGTCTACGTGCAAGTTCCCCACATCACCATCGCCGTAGGCGTCAGCATGTTCGTGTTTGCAGCGACCGTGCTGCGCGTCGAACTCGGCGTCTACGTTCTCGTCATCGCCATGCTGCTGTCGCCCGAGATATCAAGCGGCACGGTTCGCGGAGGGGGCGGCGGCTGGCGCAACATCACCATGCGCTACGACGACGTGCTCATTGCCGTCATCTTTTTGGGGGTTATGGTGAAGCAGGCGTTCGAAGGGCGGCGGCGTTTTTTTCTGCCCAGTCCCATCAACGTCGCCATTTTGATCTATTACGCCATAGCGCTTGTTTCCTGTCTTCTCGCCTTGCAGCGCGGCGTGCCCATGTGGGACCGGAAGGCCGCCTTTTTCGTGATGCTCAAGATGGCGGAGTTCTATATGATTTTCTTTCTCGTGGGCACGGCCATTCGCGATTCGCGGCAAGTCCGGCGTCAATTGGCTGTTTTCTTCGTCACGGCCATGATTGTGGCGGCGTACGGCATTGCGATGGTGGGCAAGGAAGCGCGCGTTGGCGCTCCGTTCGAGTTGGGCGATACGGAGCCCAATACGCTGGGCGGCTATTTGATGATAGTGATGGTGATGGCCCTGTCGCTGTTGTTGCACGCCCGGACGAAGGCCGCGAAGGCGATCTTGGGGCTGATCGCATGCGTTGCCTTTATTCCCTTCCTGTATACGCTTTCGCGCGCCTCCTACCTGGCGATGTTGTGCGCCGTGTTGGCGCTAACTATCGCCAAGCGAAGCGTGCTGCTGGCGTCCGTGCTGTGTGCGGTGCTGGTCTCGTCTCCTTTCCTTATGCCCGAGGACGTCACCCGGCGGGTGAACTACACCTTCCAGCCCGATGGCGAGCACGTCACCGTCGGGGGCATGAGCACGGGGATTCAAGTGGACAAATCGACGTATGAGCGCATTTACGTGTGGAAGAAGGTGCAATACAACCTGCATGTCTGGCCGTGGCTCGGGGGAGGGGTTGGCTGGGACACCGTGTTGGATAGTCAGTATGCTCGCGTAATTATTGAAACCGGCCTGATTGGGATGGCCGCGTTTCTTTTCCTCCAATTCCGGCTAGTGCGCACCGCGTACGAGGGCTATCGCTGGTCGCGGGACTGGGTGGTCAAGGGGCTTGCCCTGGGAACGTTCGCGGTGACGATGGGGCTGATGGTGCATTCGGCGGGAACGATTTCCTTTCTCATCATTCGCGTGATGGAGCCGTACTGGTTTCTAATGGCGATGACCGTTTCGATGCGGCATCTGGCGATTGAAGAACACGCTCGCCTGTCCGAGAAACGGCGCGCCGAATCTCAAGGAGGCGCGCCGGAGTCCCCAGGAGGCCGTTCGCTGGTTTCGCCTGCGGCGGCGCGGGCGATTTCTTCTTCCCGCCTACCGAGGCCGATGGCGCGTTGAACCGGACGGTTGCCGGGCGAATCGCAACAGGGCTTCGATGGTGCGCGAGGCCGTGTTTTCCCAACTGTATTCCTTGCTTCGCGCAATTCCCTCCTCGCGGCAGCGTTGGCGTTTGTCTTCGTGGGCGAGAAGGTCGGACAAGGCTTCGGCGATGGACTCTTCGCTGAGCGGATCGAAGAGGACGCCGGCGTTGCCTGCCACTTCGGGAATGGAGGAGCAGTTCGAACAGGCGACGGGCGTGCCGCATGCCATGGCCTCCAGCACGGGCATGCCGAAACCTTCAAAGAGGGAAGGAAAACAGAACACGTCGGCTCCACGATACAGGTCGGGCAGATCGGACTGGGGCGCGAAGCCCGTGAATACGATATCCTGTCGGCACGGAGAGGCCTCGGCTTGGCGGTGGACCTCCTCGGCTCGGGTCCAGTCGCTACCGGCGATTACGAGACGATGGGGCAGGCGGTCTGCGGTTTTGATCTTTTCAAAGGCGCGAATCAGGCGCACGTGGTTTTTGCCGGGGTGCTCGATGCGCGAGATGTACAGGATATACGGCGGCTCGACGCCGTACCGTTGCCGTATGCGCTGCTGCGCTTCTTGCTTGTCGCTCGGGAAATAGCGGACAGGGTCCGCGGCGAGCGGCACTACGCAAATGGATTCCTCGGGCGCGCCGACGTACTCGATGATGTCCTGTTTGCTGCTCTCGCTAAGCGTCAGGATGCCCGTCAACCGGCGAATGAGCATTGGGAGAACGCGCAGGTTGTAGAACGAGTGAAGCCGATCGTATTTTCCGGCGATATGCAGCGCCGACAAGTCCATGACGTTCGCCACGATGGGGCACGGCGTCCAGAACGGAAGCCGGCGGGATGAAGAGCAGGTCGTAGCCGCGTCGGACGCATAGCAGCGGCAAGCCGATCTGGTGCCAGAGAAGGTTGAGGGTGGGAGGGCGAAACAACTCGCAGGCGTGACAAACGCCGGCTCCGGTCACGCCTTCCAGGAACATGTCCGTCTCATCCTTGTACAGGATGACTTCGAACTCGATGTCCGGCGCGATGGCGGGAAACCGTTGGAGCAGGTGCGACATGTATTGGCTGATGCCGGATTTTCCGCTGTCGCCGCCGAATGTTGTCACGCCGATCCGCATAGGTTGCTCCTGCAGGGGTC
>JAKJDA010000145.1:0-4569 GCA_022706165.1 Candidatus Hydrogenedentota bacterium
TTGTCAAGACCCCGTTGTGCACGGTTGCCGCGCCGATGTCTTGAATGGCGCGAGGCGCAAGCCCGATGGGGTCATCATACTCGAGGGCAACTTCTTTGTCGAGTCCAAGTTTTCGGGCATATCGCGTAAAATATTCGGTTTCCACCTCGTCGTGGGTGATGTTTGCATGAAATTGTGCGACGTCCTTATCCGTGGGCGTGGCGATGACATAGGGTCCGCGCGCGGCGGTCAGGATGTCACGCACGGCGGCGACGCGCCCGAATCCGTCGGGGTCGCCGGGTTCCATCTGGCCGCCCTCTCCCCATTCGTTCCAGGATTCGATGAGGGCCAAGCGCAGGTCTTTTTCAACGTACCGCGGCAAGGATTCGATCATTCGACGAAAAGCGCCGGGCGTATTGCCTTCCGTGCGTACGGCTTGGTCTTTGCTTCGTGCGCGGTCGTCCCAACCCACCCATGCGGAGGGAATGTAATCGAGTCCGCGTGCATGCGCTTCTCGCTGTGCTATGGCAAAGCTTTCGCGATGCCGTGTCGGCAACGCCAAATAGGACAAGCTTCTCGTCTTCGGATCCCACGGCACGTCGCTGAACCCATACGCGTATGCAGACAACGCATCGAAACCGCCGCGTTGAAAGTCGGCCGGATAAGGCAGGTTGCTTTGGACGGCGACAAAGTAGATTCCGGGATGTCCGTATTGCTGAGCTTTTTTTCGCATGCGATCGAGTGCGGCGCGGCACCCGTCCCAGCCGCCGTGGGCGTTGACGATTTTTAGCGGCACGTGGATGAAGACGACCGGTTTTCCGTCTACGCGCAAGTAATTGGGGTATGGAAAGTAGCGATCGCACAAGGCGGTGATGAACGCGTCGAGCGATGCATCGCTGAAATCGACCGGCTTGAATTGGCCGCAGTGTCCCTCGTTGCACCAATCAACGCAGAACTGCATGCGATTCGCAAACCGGCTCTTGAGAAATCCCTTTTCCAGCGCGTCGTTGAGATAATCCATGTCTTGATTGAAATACCAGTCGAAGACGAACCACGAGATGCCGTGTTCAAGAGCCCAGTGGATATGCCAGTCCGCAACTTCGGGCAGCGCCTCGTCGTAGTATCCGAGGCGTGGTTTCATGTTGGCGGCTCGCACGCCGAACCCGGCCCGGTCCCAATCAAGCATCACGGGGAAATAGTAGCACCCTAAACGCACGGAGCTCTTTGGCGGCGCCGGCGCCGTGAGTTGAGCGGTTGGCGTCGGACGTTCTTCGGCAACGGTGATGAAGGGGGGCGTTTGGGCGCGAAAACGCACCGGTTTCCTGTTCGCCTTCGCGCGGACCGTGCATACGATGGGTGCATGGGAGCGAGCTGGCTTTCCGCGCATCGTCATGCCCCGAAGCCAGTCCACGCCGAAGGACAGCGCCTCGATCTCGAAATCTTTTTCCTGCGCCGTCGAACCGTCTGATTCGACAAACGTCAACCCTTTCGGCAAACGGAGGTTCACGCAGATGTTTTCCAGAACGACATCGCCCCGGCTTTCGAGGCGCAGTTGAAGCGGGGCTTCTGCATCAATGCGCGGGGCGATCGGTTCAGGCATGAGGTCGATGGAGAGCTTTGGTCCGACCGGCTGAGCTGGTTCCAGGCGGATATCCGCCACCTGCACGCCCCAGCCTTTGCGCACGACAATCTCCACGCGCGCATGCGTGGATTCGGCGGGCGCTATGGCATCGTAGGCATATCGTTCCCACGTGCGGCCCGCGAGCGGCGTAACCCATGCGTAGTTGTACGCGACTTCGGCCCCTGCGGCATCTCGCCAGCTCACGTGCAAGCTCCAGCCTTGCTCGCCTTCGAGCCGCTTCGTCCATGCGGAAAAGCGGTAGTGTTGGAGCGGCGTGATGGGGAAGGGATCGCTATGCACGAGCGTGGCGTCGCCGTTGCGCGCGTCGATTTCCAGGGCATGGGCGAAGGGGTGGGCGGCAGGGTCGATCTTGCGGACGGTCACATTGTTTGTCGGCTCCGCATGCCAGCCATCGATGCCGCGCGCAAAGTCGCCGTTAGGGCAGAGCATGGCTAAGGCGGCGAACAGAGCAGGCAACAGCGTTTTCATGACCATGGAATCCTTCTCGATAGAACCGGTCGCCAAAAGTGTACAACGGCTGTTTCCGTCTTTGACAGGAAGTGTAGGGGATAGGCGGTCCCTGTCGCCACAACGTTGTCTTGAGGCGGGGACCGTGTGCTACGATATCGCTTCGAGGTCGTTTTCCATCGACCAACAGAACGCGGCGCCGCTTACAGGCGCAAAATGGAGAAGGAGACGTGTCGTCATGCGCAATGCAACGGTGAAGGAACTCTCGCTCGAATCGTTTCAAAATTATGGGACGTTCGCCAACATGCTTAATCCGAAGGCGTTGAAGATCGGCGAGGAACCCATCGAGTTTTTCCGCGATATGCTACAGCTTGACCTTGGCCCCGCGCGTAGCGCGTCGTTCTCGATCTGTCGCGTGCAGAAACGCCCGGCGGTCGTCGACGTGAGCGAGTACCACACCGGGTGCGGCGAAGGCAATTTGCCGATTGACGCCGACTGCCTCATCCACGTTGGCCACGCCACGCACGACGGCCAGCCGCCGCTCGACAGCATCGAAATATTCCGCGTGCCGAAGGGAACGATGGTCGTGATCAAGCCTGGCGTGTGGCACCACGCCCCGTTCGTGAGCGACACCGACTGCGTGAACGTGCTGATCGTGTTGCCCGAGCGCACGTATGCGAACGACTGTGTCGTCGTGCCTGTCGAGGGCAACGAGCAGATCGCCGTGCAGGGCGCGTAGGAAGGGATGGGACAAGTTTCGCGGCGCGCGGCTTCATTCGGGGTGAGGCGCCGCGTTTTCTTTTTTGGGCGTGGAGGGGCGGCGTTTTGGGGGCGTGAGGCGCATGGATACCCATCGAGGCGATCCGGAGGAAGGACGGAGATCGTTCCCGTGGCTTGCGCCGCTGGCGTTGTTCGTTATGACGTTTGCGTTGCGTATGGCTCCCGGCAATCGCGGCATTGTGGGATGGGACGAGTGGATCTTGGCGGCGATTGCTTCGCGGTGGGCGTTGTGGTTTGCGCCGTATTCCTATCCGCCGTTTCATTTCTGGGTTTCGGGCGCGCTGGTGTGGCTGTTTGGGCCGGAGCCGATTGTGTGGCGGTTTCCGTCCATCGTTAGCGATGCGGGGGCCGTCGCGTTGACCTGTTTGCTTGCGCGGCGATTGGGGGGCGCGTGGGCGGGATGGAGCGCCGGCTTGTTGGCTTGGGGTTGTTTGTATCTCGCGTTTCATGAAACAGTCAGCCTTGATTACATGCTTTCGTTTTGGGTGCTGCTGTCGTTGGTGTCGTATCTGAGCGCGATGTCCAGGGGATCGTCCGTCCGGCTTGCGTTTGCGGCATGGTGCGGCGGGATGGCGTGTTTCACGAAATACCACGGGGTGGTCTATCTTGCGACGCTGTGCGCGTTGATGGCGGCGGAGCCGGATAGCCGGCGCCTGCTCCGTGGACGATGGCGGGTCATCGTGCCCGGTGCGGCGATCGTCATGCCTGTCATTATGCTTGTGATTGAGGGGGGCACGTGGCGCTTTTACGGCTTTTCGAAGACGCACCTTGCGGAAGTGTGGCGCGTGATGCATTGGATTTCCTATGTCGTCGATCCCGTGACCGGCGCTGTCGAGAACCCCTCGTGGATCTATTATTTTGCCCATGCATGGAAGACCATCGGCCCGTTGTGGTGTGGATTGGCCCTGATGGGCATGGCGTTCACCGCGGTTGGCCGTTGTCGTGACGGGCGCGTATTGCTTATTGTATTGGCGGCGTGGCTGTTGTGGGCGAGCACGGGGAACTTGAAAAACGCTCGTTACGCGCTGCCGATGGCGTACGTCGCGTGCGTGTTCGGAGGTCTGGCCATCGCTGCCGTCGCGAGCGCGCCCAAGGGGAGAGGGGCGGCCGCATTGTTGTTGGCGTCCACGCTCGCTGTCGGGCTGTGGGATGTTTCGGTTCGGCTGCGCGGCTATCTTGAGGAGGAACGCCGCAACGCCGCGGTCTATGCATACATCAACGAGCGGACTCCTGCAAACGCCTTGTTGCTGAGCGAGGGGATGGCTTTTCAGGCGGATGATGCCGTCGGGATTGCGGGCGTCAAGCGCAAGGTGATCACGCCGGAGACGCCGGGGTGTTTCGCCAAGGCTGACTATGCCGTGATTGATGCGCGTTCGTTTGATTTGTTGCGCCATCGCGTGATTCCGTCTTCGCCGGGCTATGTGGAAGAGCGTTTGCGCGCGGCGCGGGATTGGCCCGAGGCGTTTCGTGCGGGCGATGGACGCATGACGGTGCGGGTTTTGCAGCGACCGGGCGCGTAAACGCCTGCTGCGCCGGGCCGAGGCGCTTTCATATTTGGCCGCGCATTTTCCTTTCGGACGGCATTCTGGTATCGTGTCGCGACTATGTAGATCGCCGTTTCGGTTCGCACAAACAGAGGATTGGCAGGGGTATGAGCGACGTGAGACTTGTGATAGGACTTCCCGCAGGGTCGTTGGCGGACCCGAATCGGGGCGGGAATC
>JAKJDA010000145.1:4579-7275 GCA_022706165.1 Candidatus Hydrogenedentota bacterium
GTTCGTTTCCTATCACGACAGTGCTCATGGGGTGGGATGGACGCCCGCAGGAGTTTGGGGCGCAGTTGGCGATTGGCGAGGTCGATATCGCCATTGCGGGGGACGATTGGATTCGCGAGCGAACGCTGGAGTTCAAGTTTGAATACGACCAGGACATCAAACTGGAGCGGGTGCTGTCGTTGGAACGCGGTCATGTGCGCATCGTCGTGATACGTCGGCCCGTGCCGGAGCAGCAGGATGTCGACGCGTGGTTTCGCGCGCTGTTTTCGGAAAAGACCTTGGTGACGGTAGTGTCGGAGATGCCGTATGTAGCGTTGGAATGGATTCAGGCGAAAGCGCAGCAACTGGGCTTCGCGGCATCGCACGCGGCGTATGCCGTTCAGAAGTACAAGACGCCGCCGCGCATCGGCTCAGGCGTCGTGATTTATGAGACATGGGGCAAGACTGAGGCGAAGGTCACGAACGGATCGGTGGATTTTGGATTCGAAATCACGCAATCGGGCAGCGCTATCCGCAATTATGGGCTCAATATTTGTGCGGAGGTGATGAAATCCGAGACCGCCATTTGGGCGAATCCGGCGATCAAGAGTTTTCCGGAAAAGTATGATTTGGCCCGGATGTTTTTGCTGAATCTCTATGGTTCTGTTTTCGCGGAGAATAAGGTGTTGCTCTCGTTTAATGCGCGCAACGATGCGGTTCCGGCGCTGCTGGAATATCTCAAGGAGCACAAGCTTTTCGGCGACGAGCCAACCATGAATGCAGGGCCGAATTTCACGGAGTTCGGTGTGCAGTTGGAGGCGACCTGCAAGGAGCTTCCTCTTGCTCGGGTGCGGTATGAACTCCTGAAGCTGGGCGCAACGCATCTGGAAACGATTCCGCTGGATTCGTCGATTCCGGGGATTGATGCGTTGGCGTTTTGAGCCATTCCAGGGGGAACTTTTTCGAAGACAAGGTTTCTCCAGAATCCCTTCCCGCGAACCAACAGATGCGCAAGCGCGTTTGCGGCGCATCTTGCATGCATAGGGCTTGTGGGCTTTCTATATGGTCCTGAAGACCATGGACGCATCGTATTAGGCGCGGGAGCGGCAGTGCGGCGAGTTTTCGACTCCAGGAGCGCAGCTGGGGCGAAAGGCAGGTTGCTTCGCATTGCGCGGGATGGTACCATCGCGGGTTCTCTGCCGGTCGTTTTGCGTCGGCGATTAACTCGCAGTGATGAGGGAGGGCGCGTGTCGCAAGAACGCACGGAGGCCGTCGTCTTGCGCGGGGTGGACTGGAGCGAGACGAGCCGCATTGTGACGTTTCTCACGCCCGATCGCGGCAAGGTGGCTTGTCTGGCCGCGGGCGCGAAACGCGCGAAGGGCGGCACGGGCGCGCTGCTGGACACCTTTAATCGGCTGGAGATTGTGTATTACTGGAAAGAAGGCCGTTCCGTGCAGAAACTGGCGGAGACGGCGTTGTTGGATAGTTTTGGCGGCATCAAGAGAGACTTGGACAAGACTGTTTATGCGGCGTTTCCGCTTGAGCTGGCTTACCGTGCAGCGCAGGAGAACGAGCCTTCGCAGGCGCTGTACGCGGCGCTGGTTCATGGTTTGGGGCGTCTTGCGGCGTGGGACGGCGACGCGCGAACGCACGTGGCGTGGCAGGCGTTGTGTCTGTTGCGCGCGGCGGGATATGGGTTGGACTTCGCGATAGATCGGGAGCAATCAGCCGCGCCGGGGCTGCGCGATGCGGTGCGCGTCTTGAGTGCAGATGGCGAGAAGTGTCCCGTCTCGGTGGTCTCGGGCGCCGTGTTCGCTTTTTTGGGTCGGTACGCGGCGCATCATTTGGAAACGGACTTCCGGAGTCTTCGGGTGATTCGAGAGATGTTTGGGGAGAACGAAGGAAAGGCATAGGTGTACGTAGACGCATGGCCGCGCCTGTAGAACGCATACGCAATTTTTGCATCATCGCGCACGTCGATCATGGCAAGTCGACGTTGGCCGATCGCATCCTGCAACTCACGGGAGCGGTCGATGCGCGCAACCTTCGCGAGCAGACGCTCGATACGATGGACATCGAGCGCGAACGGGGCATCACGATCAAATCCGTGGCCGTCCGCATTGCCTACCGCGCCGAGGACGGGCAGGACTATATACTGAACCTGATAGACACGCCAGGCCATGTGGATTTCTCGTATGAGGTGTCGCGCAGTTTGGCGGCGTGCGAGGGGGCGTTGCTGTTGGTCGATGCCGCGCAGGGCGTTGAGGCGCAAACGCTCGCCAACGCGTATAAGGCGCTCGAGCAGGACCTCGAGATTGTCCCGGTTATCAACAAGATCGATCTGCCAAGCGCGGATGTGGACGGCGTGAAGCGGCAGATTGAGGAAATCATCGGTCTGGATCCCGAAGAGGCCATTTTGGCCAGCGCGAAAGAGGGGACGGGCGCGCGCGAGGTGCTCGAAGCGGTCGTCACGCGCATTCCCGCGCCGAAGGGAGATCGCGAGACCCCGCTGCGGGCGCTTATCTTTGACGCCATTTACGATTCGTACCGGGGCGTGATTGTCTACATTCGCGTCGTCGAAGGCCGCATCAAGAAGGGCATGAAAGTCCAGATGATGTTCAGCGGCCTGAAATACGAGGTGCAGGAGATCGGTTTTTCGATGCCGGCGCCGCGGCCCACGGATTGCATTGAGGCGGGCGAGGTGGGCTACCTTATCT
>JAKJDA010000146.1 GCA_022706165.1 Candidatus Hydrogenedentota bacterium
TCCGGCGTGGTCCGGGTCGACGATGTCGAGACCCAAACCTTGTCTGAGGGCCAACTCGACCGGTTCCGCGGCGAACGCGTCGGCCACATCTTCCAGACCTTCAACCTTCTCGCGCCCTTCACCGCATTGCAGAACGTGCTGCTCGGCATGCGCTTCAGCGACACCGTGCCACAATCCGAATGGAAGAAACGCGCGACGCACCTGCTCGAACGCGTCGGCCTCGGCCACCGCGTGCACAGCAAACCCAACACAATGAGCGTCGGCGAACGGCAACGCGTCGCCATCGCCCGCGCACTGGCCAATAAACAAAAACTGGTCGTCGCCGACGAACCGACCGGCAGCCTCGATCCCAAAAGCGCGAAGGCCGTCATGGACCTGCTCCTCGAACTCTGCTCGGAGGAAGACGTGACGCTGCTGCTCGTGACGCATGACATGGGCATCGCCGAACGCTTGCCGGAACGTTTCGACTGCACGCACCTCGCGCGCGAGGTGACGTCATGAGTCTCTGGCACATCGCGTGGAGTTACCTCTGGAACCGCAAGCTGACGACCGTGCTAACGATTCTGTCGGTCGCGTTGGCGGTGGGGATGATCTCCGCCGTGCTGACATTACGTGAAGAAACAAAGAAACGTTTCGAGGAAGAGAGCCAGGCATTCGATCTCGTCGTCGGCGCGAAGGGCAGTCCGCTCCAACTCGTATTGAGCAGCGTGTATTTCATGGACACGCCGACCGGCGCAATCCTCTACTCCGATTACGAGAAACTGAAAGCCCTGCCGGACGTAACGGCGGCCTTTCCCATCGGCTTGGGCGACACGGTGAAGGGGTTTCGCATCGTCGGCACGGACAAGGGGCTGTTGAGCCACCGTTGGATCAACGCCATCGGACAGGAGAAGGCTCCATTCCGGATTGCCGAGGGGCGCGTGTTCGAAAAACCCATGGAAGCCGTGCTGGGAAGCGTCGTGGCGCGGAAGACGGGCCTCAAGGTCGGCGACTCGTTTACCGGCACGCATGGATTCACCGAAGGCGTCGCAGGATCGGGACACGACCACAGCAACCAGCCCTATACGGTCGTGGGCCTGCTCGCGCCGTCAGGCACGCCGATGGACCGCGCCGCGTTCTGCGATCTGCGCTCCGTGTGGGAAGTGCACGGCCACCATGACGGCGAGGCAGAGGAAGAGCATCATCACGACGACGAGGCGGAAAGCGATCACGATCACGCCGATCGCCACGACGGCGAACACGATCATGCCGCCGAAGCAACCGCCGGGAACGAACGCCCCGATGAAGACCATCATGACGACGGCGACGAAGAACCCGCCGACGGCACGGCGCGCGGCGATCAAGTGACGGCGATCCTGGTGCAGCTAAACAGTCCCGCGGCCCGCTTCCCCATGCGTCCGTACATCAACAAACACTTCAACGCGATGGCCGCCGTGCCGACCGACGAGATTCAAAAACTCTACAACCAGCTCCTGGGCGCCGCCAAGACCGTGTTGTTGACCATCGGCTATCTCGTAGTGGCCATTTCCGCGTTGTCGATCTTGATTGGCCTATACCTGTCGATCCTGCAACGCCGCCGCGACCTCGCCATCATGCGCGCGCTCGGCGCATCGGCGTATGAGATCGTCGGCGCGGTGCTCATCGAAGCCTTCTGGGTCACCCTGCTTGGAATCGGTTCTGGCTGGATACTGGGGCGCGGCCTCACCTTCGCGCTTGGGCAATACATGACCGAACGCTTCGGCATGACCATCAACGCATTCTCCTATAACGCCGAAGAGATCGGCGCCTTCGCGACCATCGCGCTCGTCGGCCTCATCGCGGGCATAGTCCCCGCGTGGCAGGCCTACCGCACCGACATCGCCCGCGACCTCGCGGAAAATTGAGCCGCTGTTTGGTTGACACGCCTCGGATCAGATTGATACAATGCCTCTGCACTGCCGGATGGCCAAATTGGTAAGGCACCTGGCTCTGGACCAGGGGATTCTAGGTTCGAGTCCTAGTCCGGCAACCAGCTTTTCAGACGCGGCAACGCCGCGTGGTTTTTTTGTGCGGCCCGTTCATCTAGGGGTCTAGGATGAAGGATTCTCAGTCCTTTCACAGGGGTTCGAATCCCCTACGGGCTGCCATTGTTACCCCAATGACGTAGAGACTGTGCCCAAGCCGTCCCCAAACGGCGCCCAGTCCATCCCGCTGCGCCGGCACGTCCGCACCGGGCGTCCCGTGGGCGATCCCGATTTCGCCGCATCGTTCGAACCCATCCCGCGCTCCCCGCCAAACGAAAACCCAGGCCCAAAAGCTCGGAACGTCCGAACAGGAGACCCCGCAACAACGAATGACGCATTGCGTCCCTATAATTCTCGCGATTCCCCAATACGCACAAGCCGCTTGCGTATTACAGAATGCTATGGCAAACTGACACACCGGGCGAAGCGGAGACGGGCAATCCTGTGTTGACACGTCGTGAAGCATCTTCCGGATCGCATTGGGCATGTGCGCCTTTTCTCGGCGGGGTTGGAACATGGGGGGCGATCCGTCTTTGCGGAAAGGCGCGCGTGAATCAGGCGGCGGGCGAGGCGGATTTCACCCCGGAAAGAGACGCATGGAGTTCCGCAAAGGCGGCCTCCGCGCATACGGGACAGTATCCGTGGCTGATATGACAACACGCACTCAACGGGGATGTGATGTCAACCCAGCGCTTTCCTTTTCGTATTTTCTTGCAAACGCAGCATTGAACGAGCATCTTGCGCACCTCGCCTTTCCTAGGTTGTGTGCCTCGTATGACGCTCATATGCAGACCTCGTGCCAGCGCGCCCGCTGCAGGGCGCGCTTGACTAAACAGATTGTAAACATTACAGTTATGCCCAGGAAACGTGAAACTTTCCAGGGGCAGTCTCTGCCGCCTTGCCGATGCAAGCGGAAGAATTTGCCTCGTACATTAATTATTGACCAGACGGCTCGGGTTGTCAAGTGTTTCTGCGCGAGATGACGCTGCGATCAACCCGTTTTCACCGGGGCATAATGCAAAAGCGGGGCGTTTATGATTGAAGTCGAAGGACTTACAAAATACTACGGAGCCAGCCCAGCAATCCGTGACCTTTCTTTTCGCATCGAAAAAGGAGAAATCGTTGGGTTTCTTGGCCCCAATGCCGCCGGAAAAACCACGACCATGCGCATCCTGACGGGTTTTTTCCCGGCCACAAGCGGCACGGCGCAGGTGGCGGGCTTCGACGTAGCCGAGGCGCCCATCGAGGTGAAACGCCGGGTCGGCTATCTCCCCGAAAGCGTGCCCCTATATACGGAGATGCTCGTAAATCGATTTCTATCGTACGTGGCCGAAATCAAAGGCGTTTCCCGCTCAAACCGAAAACGGGAAGTGGGCCGCGTGTTGGAGAGGTGCGGCCTCGACACCGTGCGCGATCGCATTATCGGACATCTGTCGAAGGGATATCGGCAACGCGTCGGCCTGGCCCAGGCATTGGTAGGCGATCCGCCCGTGCTCATTCTCGACGAACCCACGGTGGGGCTCGATCCAAAACAAATCATCGAGATCCGCCAAACCATCAAGGACCTCGCCAACGATCACACCGTTCTGCTCAGCACCCACATCCTGCCCGAGGTGGCCATGGTGTGCCAACGCGTCCTCATCATCCACCGGGGACGGATCGTTGCCGAAGACAGCATGGATCGCCTGACCGGCGCATCCGACACGATCGAGATAGAGGCGGAAGGCCCCGTCGAGACGGTTTTGACGGCGATCCGGTCCGTGGCGGGATCGCTCCAGGTCGAATGCACGGGCCGAGGACAATACAAGACGCATGGCGCCGCAGACGCCGCGACGCGCCGGCAGTTGTCGGAGGCGCTCGTTTCGGCGGGATGCGGCATCTCGTTGTTGCGCCCGGTCGGCCGCACCTTGGAAGACGTCTTCGTCGAAGCCACTTCGGGTCAGGAGGACGCCGCGTGAAGAATGCATGGCCGGTGTTCCGACGCGAATTCACGAGTTACTTCGTGACGCCGATGGGGTATGTCGTCGTTGGCGTGTTCGCCGCGATCATGGGCATGGGTTTTACACTGCAATTCGTGATGTACTCCTGGCAATCCCAAGCCCCAAGCGCGTATGGACTGACCGCCGTGCCCGATTTCGAGGAACAGATGCTGGCCCCCTTCATGATTTTCTGCGGGTTCCTCATCATGTTTCTCGGGCCGCTCGTGACGGGCCGCCTGCTCGCCGAAGAACGTCACCACGGCACCATGGAACTGCTCTTGACGCATCCCCTGCGCGACGGCGAGATCATTTTCGGCAAATACCTCGCGGCGCTGGGAATGCTCGTGGTCATGATGTCCCTGCTTGCCGTCCCGTCGCTCATTCTCATCCACTTCACGGACGTCGAGCCCGCCGTATTGGGCATGGGCGCACTCGCCGTCTTTCTAATGGGCGCGGCGTTCTTGAGCTGGGGCTTGTTCATCTCGGCCATGGCGAACAATCAGGTGACGGCGGGCGTATTGACGTTCGGCCTATGGTTCGTCTTCTTCATCCTGGGCAAAATTGGCGACGGCATGCCCGAAAAGATCGCGACGCCTTCGGCATGGCCCACGACGGTGACGCACAGCGTCCTGTTTTTGTACGGCATCCTGCGCGGGCTCGTGCGCGAATTGCCCCTGGACGCGCACGCCGCCCACATGGCCCAGGGCGTCGTCGAGCCGCGCGACATCGCCTACTACCTCCTGTTCACGGCCTTCTTCCTGTTCCTGACGTTCCGCGCGTTCGAATCGCGCCGGTGGAGGGGGTGACATGTCCCGAATCCGCGCCATCGCAGGAATTGCCGCGCTGATCGCCACCGCCGCCGGCCTCAATCTCCTCGTGCTCACGGACGACCCCTTTGGTCCCGCCGTGTACGCGCCGTTGGCGCTTGCCGTCGCGCTGGGACTCGTCTGGCTGGCGTTGACAACCCTCGAACTGGCGCGCGGCCTTCGACGCGGGCGATCCCTTCACGGGATTGGCGCGGCAGCGGCGACGCTGGCGTTCCTAGGCATCTGCATCGTGCTCTACGCCTTCAGCGCACAATGGCGCGTCTCCTGGGACCTGACCGCGGAAGGCCGCCGCTCCCTGTCCGACCAGACCATCCAGATTCTCAGCATGTTGGACAAGGACGTTGCGACATATTGTTTCTTCACGACCTCGGACGATCCCCAACTCGCCATCACGCGCGAGAAAACACGGCGCTTCCTGGAACACTGCCAACGCTTCAGCCGCCACGTGACATTCGAATTCATCGATCCACAGGTCGACCAGTCCAAACTCGATTCGTTCGACATCCAACGCGTGCCCAAACAGGGGGCCATCGCCGTGCAATGCGGATCGCGCAAACGCCTGATCCCCCTCTCCGAACGGACCGCGCGTCTCGAAGAGCGCGATTTCATCAATGCCCTGGTGAACGTCGTACGCAACACCGATCCCAAAATCTATTTCCTGACCGGCCATGGAGAACGGAACGCCCTCGACACCTCCACCCCCGAGGCGACAGGCCTTTTCCGAGCGCTCCTCGCGCGCGAATCCTACGCCACGGACACGCTCAACATTCCGGAAACCGACGCCAGAATCCCCAGCGACGCATCGGCGATTGTCATCAACAACCCCACGAGCGACCTCCTGCCGCACGAGATCCAGGCCCTCGACGCCTACGTCGCCTCCGGAGGACGGCTGCTCACGCTGCTGGACGCCTGGTGGAAGGTGGCGGGAGACAGCGCAAGCGGAGAACAGCTGCGCCCTTGGCTGCGGCAGCGGTTCGGAATCGTGTTTGGCGACGACATCGTATGTTCGAAAGAAGCCGGAGCCACGGTCGAGTTGTACCCAGACTTCGGAGCCCTCAACTTCGATCAGGAAGACCTGACCCAGCGCGGCTCGTACGACGACGCCCATCCCATTACGCGCGGCTTCGACAAGCGAATGGCCTTGAAAGCGGCGCGAAGCGCAACCTTGTCCTCGCCCATGCCTCCCAAGACGGCTGGCGCGGTTCTGCTGCGCTCCCTGCCGCAATGCTGGGCCGAAACCAATCTGCTTCGACTGCAACAGGAGAAAGCCGCGGAGAAAGACCCCGGCGAACTCGCCGGCCCCGTAGGCATCGCCGTCGCCGTCGCCATGAAAACCGACGCGCCGCTAGGCGATACGGGCAACACGCGCGACGCACGCGTCGTGGCCATCGGCAACTCCTTCCTATCGACAAATGAGCAAATCAAATTCGTGGGCCACCTCAACTTCCTGCTAAACGCGGTCGCGTGGCTGACGGAAAACGAGGAACTCATTGCGATCCGCCCGATCGGCAAGGAAGACCCGCCGCTGCTGCTTTCGCGCGGCGAACAGCGCGCCGTCGCGTGGATATCCATCCTGGGCATCCTGCAGGCCATTGTCGCGGCCGGACTCCTCGCCCATTTCCTCCGGAGAAAACGCCAATGAAATTGCGCGGCACAATCCTGCTGATCGGCGTGTTTGCCGCCTTGACCGCCGCATATTTCTACATGCTGCACGCCCAGAAGACATCGCGCCAGACAGCCGCCGAAGCGAAAAAAATGTTCGTCGCCCTCGCGCCCGAAGATGTCGTCGCGCTCCGCATCGAACAAATCGATCAACGCCCCGTCGTCGGCGTTCGCGGCGAAAACAACCAATGGACCATCACCGATCCCGACGCCTCGATCGCCGCAAGCCAACCCGTTTGGGACTACGCCGCCGCGGGAATCGCGAGCCTCATGAACGAGCGCACCATCGAGGAACAGCCCGCAAGCCTCAAACCCTACGAATTGGACGAACCGCGCCTCGCCGTTGAGGCGCAGACAAGACCGGGCCAAAAGATTCGGCTGATTTTCGGAAAAATGGAGCCGACCCAGCAATGCCGGTATGCGCAACTGGACGGCGGCCCGGTGTTTCTGGCGAAAGAAGACGCCTTCTTCCTGCTGAACCGATCGCTGCTGGAATTGCGCCAACGGTATATATTCACTTTCGACGAAACAGGGCTGATGCGCGTCGAATTCGTGCGCGTGCGCCGCGTAACGCCCGCCGCGCCCGAGGAAACACGCGATCCCGCCGCCTCGACTTCCATCGAAACCGAAGAATCCATCCCCGTCGTATTGGAGCGATCCCCCAGGAACGCGTGGAGACTCGTCAAACCCGTGGAAGCCCCCGCCGACCAGGAAGCGGTCAACGAGTTCGTGCGCCAGCTCCAATTCGCGACCGCCCTACGCTACATCGAAACGCCGGAAAGTCTCGCC
>JAKJDA010000147.1:0-310 GCA_022706165.1 Candidatus Hydrogenedentota bacterium
GATCACTTCGATGTGCTTGTCGTTCGTCCGCACGCCCTGCAACCGGTACACCTGCTGAATTTCATCCAGCAAATAGCGGCGCAGCGCCTCTTCGCCCTGAACTTCGAGAATGTCCTGAGGAATCACTGGGCCGTCCGTCAAGCGCTGGCCCGCATACACGCGATCGCCCGCTTGGACGTTCAGGTGCTTGCCGGGCGGAATCGTGTATTCGCGTTCCTTGCCGACGGGCGGAATGATGCGCACCTTGCGCATGCCTTTGGCGGCGCCGCCCAGTTCGACGATGCCGTCGATGTGGCTAATCACGGCGGGG